>DATGDI010000238.1:0-7103 GCA_035310965.1 Methanomicrobiales archaeon | reverse complement strand
GTCCCGGCTCACGTGGGGCATGCAGACGATCCGGAGGTGACCCCTCCGGGTCCGGGAGACCTGCCACCCCTCCGGGGTCCGGTCGCAGATGAAGGTGGCCACGTTCACGTCGGGGGTCGTCGCCCTCGGGATCCCGAAGGTCTCGAGGCCGGCGATGAGCCGGGCCGTGTTCTCCATGCACCCCCGCACGATGGAGCGCATCCCCTCCCTCCCGAGGTACTCGAGGACGGCGAAGGCCCCGGCGACCGGTCCCCCGGGCCGGGTCCCGGTGAGGGTGTACACGTTCCGCACTGTCAGGTATGGCGTCGCCACCGAGAGGGGGGCGAGCATCCTCTCGTCCCTGACGAGGAGGGCGCCCGCCGGGATAGGGGACATCCCCATCTTGTGGGGATCCACCGAGATGGAGGAGACCCCCGGGAGGGAGAAGTCGAAGGGGAAGGGCTTCTCGAGAAACGGGATGACGAGGCCCCCGAAGGCCGCATCGACATGGAGGAAGACCCCGCGGTCCATGGCGATATCCGAGAGGGCCCGGATGGGGTCGACCATCCCGTACTCGGTGGTGCCCGCGATCCCGACGAGACAGATGGTGTTCCGGTCCATCTGCTCCTCGGCCTGCCCGGGATCCATTCTCAAATTCCCGTCCAGGGGCACGGTGCGGATCCCGATGGAGAGGATGTCGCAGGCCTTCTCGAAGGAGAAATGGGCAGACTCCGGCACGACCACGTTGGGGTCGCTCACCCCGGCGAGGCCCCGGGCCATCCGGAGGACCTGGAGGTTGGACTCGGTCCCCCCCGAAGTTGCGTACCCGCAGGCCTCCTTGTGGTGGAGGAGATCCCCGAGCCGGCTGATGAGGAGCCGTTCGATCCCGGCCGTCCCCGGGAAGAGGCCGGGATCGCCCAGGTTCGTGCCCGCGAAGAGGGCCTCGGCCTCGAGGGCGACCGGGTGGGGCCGGGTGCACATGGAGGAGAGGATCCTCCCGTACTCCCGATCCTCTTCTCTTTTCCGGGTGAGGAAGGAGAAGAGCTCCTCCCGGCTACACCCCTTCTCGCGCATGCATCCTTCTCGCCGCCTCGAGGATCATCCGCTGCTCGGTGCGGGCCACCCGGTCCCGGATCTTCGCCACGGCGTCGATGTTGGCCGAGAGGCTCGAGATCCCGTGCTCGACGAGCCACTCAGCCATCTCGGGGTCGGAGCCCGCCTGGCCGCAGATGGAACATTCCACGCCGTACCGCCGGCAGACCCTGATGGTATCGTCGATGATCTTGAGTACCGCGGGATGCTTGGGCCGGTACATGCTGGCGACGTTCTCATTGTTCCGGTCGACAGCGATGGTGTACTGGATCAGGTCATTCGTGCCAAAGGAGGCGAACCGGATCCCCGCCCTGATGAAGTCCTCGATGAGGATGGCGCTCGCGGGGATCTCCACCATGATCCCGAGGGTGACGTTCTCCACGTCCACCCCCCACCCCCGCATCATCTCCTTGGCGAGGATGAACTCGTCGGGGTGGGAAACCATGGGAAACATCATCCCCAGGTTCGTGTAGCCCGCCTGCCAGAGACGTTTGAAGGCCTCGACCTGGAGCCGGAACTGGTCGGTGCTCTGGAGGTCCCGGCGGATCCCCCGCCACCCGAGCATCGGGTTGTGCTCGTGGGGTTCGTCCTCTCCGCCGGCCATGTTCCGGAACTCGTCGGTGGGGGCATCGAGGGTCCGGACCCAGACCGGCTTCCCCGGGAAGGCATCGAGGACGACCCGGATCCCGCCCGCCAGCTCGCCGATGAACTCCTCCTCCTTCCTGTTCCGGATGTACCACATGGGGGTCTTGTTCAGGCCGAGGATGAGGTGCTCGATCCGGAGGAGGCCCACCCCGTCCGCCCCCGTCGCGGCGGCCCGGGCGGCCGCCTCGGGGAGAGAGACGTTCACCTTCACCGAGGTGGCGGTAATGAGGGGGGCCGCCATGACGGCCGCCACGGCCTTCTCCTTCGGCGCCGGAGCCCCGATCTTTCCCTCGTAGACGAGGCCCTTCTCCCCGTCGACGGTCACCACCTGGCCGGGACGGAGGATCGAGGTGGCCTTCTTCGTCCCGACGACCGCGGGGGTCCCGAGCTCCCGGGAGACGATGGCCGCGTGGCAGGTCATCCCGCCCTCGTCGGTGACGATGGCCGCGACCTTGCGCATCGCCGGGACCATGTCCGGGTTCGTCATTTTTGCGACGAGGATGTCCCCCTCCTTCACGTTCCCGGTGTCCTTGATGTCCCGGACGATGGCGACCCGGCCCGATCCGATCCCGGGCGAGGCCCCCTGCCCCTCGAGGAGGACCTTCCCGGCGGCCGCCGTGGCAGGCTTTTCCTGGACCGGGGCCTTTATGGTGGTGATGGGCCGGGACTGGAGGATGAAAAACTCCCCTCCCGTGATGGCCCACTCGAGGTCCTGGGGTATCCCGTAGTGGTCCTCCGCGATCTTCCCGAATTCCGCGAGCCTCTTCACCTCGCCGTCGGCGAGCACGGGGGCCTTCTCCTGGTCAGGGGGGACTTTCACGGTCTTCGTCCCCTTTTTCCCTTCGGGAACGACCATCTCGAGCTTCTGGGAGATCAGCCGGTCCACGACCTGTTCGGACCGGTGGTCGTAGACGTACTTGTCTGGCGAGACCGATCCCGAGACCACCGCCTCCCCGAGGCCCCAGGACCCCTCGATGATGGTGAGGGGCTCGCCGGTGACCGGGTGGGAGGTGAACATGACGCCGGCCTTCTCGGACGGCACGAGTTCCTGGACCACCACGGCGATGTTCACGCTCCGGTCATCGAAGCCCTGCTTCGCCCGGTAGTAGATGGCCCTCGCCCCGTAGAGGGAGGCCCAGCACTTCTGGACCGACCGGATGAGATCCCCGTTCCCCTTGATGTTCAGGTAGGTCTCCTGCTGGCCCGCGAAGGAGGCGTCCGGCAGGTCCTCGGCCGTGGCGCTCGAGCGGACCGCGACGACCGGTTCGCTCCCGAGGGCCCGGTAGGCCTCGCGGATCTCCTTCTGGAGGTGCTGGGGGATGGCGACCGAGAGGACGAGCTCGCGTGCCTTCGCGGAGGCCCCCTCGAGAGCCGCGTTGTCCTCGACATTCAGGTGGGCAAGCCCCGCAAAGAGCCGGTCCTCGATGCCGGTCTCCTGGAGGAACCTCCGGAAGGCCTGGGCCGTCACCACGAAGGCCCGGGGAACCGGGAGGCCGATGCCGAACATCTCGCCGAGGGATGCCCCCTTTCCTCCCACCGAGGGGATGTCCTCCTTCTTGATCTCTTCCAGGGTCAGGATGTCAGGGACCTTCTTCATGGCATAGTACCCCACGTCACGGGTTCTGATACGAGATTGTGCTCCCTGCAGATAAAGGATGACTGTTACACCCGAGAAGGATGCCGGTTCAGGGGACCGGAGGAACCGTCCGGCACCCCGGATCGCCCTCCGGTGCTCCCTTCCCCTCTCCATCGACAGGCACCGGCTTTTGACCCGGGCGTCCTGTTTGGAAAGCTAAAATAGGCACCGGGGCGATGTGAGATGGGTTTTACCAGTGAAGCTCAAGGTGCTCGTGAGCGATCCCCTGGCCGAGGAGGGCCTCGCGATCCTCCGGGAGCGGTGCGAGGTGGACGTCCGCACCGATCTTAAGGAGGACGAGATCGTCCGGATCATCGGGGATTACGACGCCCTCGTCGTCCGGAGCGGGACAACGGTCACCGCCCGGATCATCGACGCAGGGAAGCGGATGAAGATCATCGGCCGGGCGGGTGTCGGCGTGGACAACATCGACGTCGAGGCCGCGACCCGGCGGGGGATCCCCGTGGTGAACTCCCCCGAGGGGAACACCCTCGCCGCCACCGAGCACACCATGGCCATGATGCTCGCCCTCGCCCGGAACATCCCCCAGGCCACGGCATCCCTGAAGCAGAAGCAGTGGAAGCGCTCGAAGTTCATGGGGATCGAGCTGAACGAGAAGACCCTCGGCATCCTGGGGCTCGGCCGGATCGGCCGGGAGATCGCGAAGCGGGCGAAGGCCATGGAGATGCGGGTCATCGCCTATGACCCCTTCATCACGAAGGAACGGGCGGCCCAGATGGGAGTCGAGCTCATGGCCCTGGACGACGTCATCCGGGCGGCCGACGTGATCACCGTCCACACCCCCCTCACTCCCGAGACCACCCACCTCATCAATGCACAGAAATTCGCCCTCATGAAGAAGGGCGTCCGGGTCATCAACTGCGCCCGGGGCGGGATCATCGACGAGAAGGCCCTCTACGACGCCATCAGGAGCGGGAAGGTCGCCGGTGCGGCCCTCGATGTCTTCGAGGACGAGCCCCCACTCTCGTCCCCCCTCCTCGACCTCGAGAACGTCATCGTGACCCCGCACCTGGGGGCAAGCACCGTCGAGGCGCAGCTGAACGTCGCGGTATCGGTCGCCCACCAGGTGGTCGGTTTCTTCGGCGGCGAGCAGCCGAAGTACGCGGTGAACGCCCCCATGGTGCCGGCGGAGTATGCCGACCGGATGGAGCCCTTCGCCACCCTCACCGAGAAGATGGGCCGGTTCCTGATCCAGCTCGCGGAGGGAAGGCTCGAGGCCATGGAGATCACCTATGGGGGCGAGCTCTCCTCCCTCGGACCGAACACCAAGTTCCTCACCCGGATCGCCCTCAAGGGCCTCATGGATCCTATCCTCCAGATCCCGGTGAATGTCATCAACGCCGAGTTCATCGCAAAGGAGCGGGGAATCGCCATCAAGGAGGCTCTCACCGACGATGCTGCGGGATTCCGGAACCTCATCACCATCCGGGTGAAGACGGACAAAATGGAGGAGACCATGGCCGGCACGGTCTTCACGAGGGACCGGATCCGGATCGTCGCCATCGGAGGCTATACCATGGACATGATCCCCGAGGGCTTCGTCATCGTCTCCCGGCACCTGGACAAGCCCGGGGTCATCGGCCGGGCCTCCACCATCCTCGGGGAGGCGAAGATCAACATCGCCGGCATGCAGGTGGGCCGGATCAAGCAGGGCGAGGAGGCCATCATGGTCCTGAACGTGGACTCCGAGGTGCCCCCGGCGGTAATGGAGGAGATCCGGGAGAAGGTCGGGATCTTCACCGCCAAGTTCGCGAAGATTTAAGGCAGATCGGGGCGGGAAGGCGATTCCCTGCCCTCTTCCATACTCTTTTATATCGGGGGGGAACCAACAGTATAGACGTCTCTTTGGGCTCGTGGTCTAGTCGGCTATGACGTCGCCTTGACATGGCGGAGATCCTGAGTTCGAATCTCAGCGGGCCCATCTTTTCATTTCTTTTTTTAGACGTCGCATCCTGATGGCTGCTCCCGTCCTCGGGGATTTGCATCCCCTCGGTGTCGCATCCTGATGGCTGCTCCCGTCCTCGGGGATTTGCATCCCCTCGGACGTTTCAAAAGATCTTCTTGCCCGTAATCCTTTTATATGCCCCCGCGAAAGGGGAGCGGTAGGCGAGAAGGAGTGTTTCATCCCATGGTGAAGAAGGTCCCCATTGAGACGAAGTTCCTGAAGGAGATCATCAAGGATCTCTCCTGCGAGGATCCAGAGGCACGGAGGAAGGCCCTCGACGCGGTCATGACGGCCGCCTGGCAGCCCGGGTGGAAACCGGCAGAGTTTATCGCCCTCGGGGGCCTCCCGGCCCTCATCGGGCGGCTCTCGGAGCCGGACGAGAAGAGCAGGGTCCAGGCGGTGGAGGCCGTTGAGCGGATGTCGGAACTCGGGGCCTCGTCCGAGCTCGCGGGGCAGGGCGTGATCCCCCTCCTCGAGCGCATGGCCTCGGCCGACAGGTACGAGCCCCTCCGGATGATAGCAGGGAGAGCGGTTGCGAAGATCCGGGGCCGGATGAAGGTTCAGACGCAGGACACCCGGTAAGCGCGGGACGGTGAGAGCCGGTCTGGCTTCTCACTGTACCGCTATCTTTTTCCCCCGTTCCTGGGGCTTTTTGTACGGGACATCGATGGAAAGAAGCCCGTTGTTGTACTTCGCCTTCGCCTTTTCGAAATCGATGGGGCAACAGACGGCATAGGAGCCAACGAACTCCAGGTCTTCCCGGGATGCACGGATAAAGAAGCTGTCCGCGTGCATGGAGAGGGTGATGGACTGCCTCTCCACTCCCGGGAGCTCCACCTCGAGATGGAGATTTTCATGTTTTTCATCGGGCATGGCGCATATGGCCGGCGACATCCTGGTCTTTTTTGACATTCCTTCGATACCTCCTGTTCATCCGACTGGTGGCGGTGAGATACTTAAGGGTTCCCCCTCGTTTCACCGGGAGAAATACCCGTGGCATGCCGGTCAGGGCCGGACCGGGGTGTCGATTCCGGAATTGTGCTATAAACAGGATGAGTAGAAAGTTATATATTACTAAATGTAAAATAAAGGTTACATTGGTGTGGCCCGGGTTTCCCCCGGGATCCCACCGGTGAACAGGAAGGATCTGCCATGCACAGGCAAGGATTTGTCATGGGACCCCTCACGGTCATCTGCATCCTCGGGCTCGTCGTGGGAACAGCGAGCGCCCTGTTCATCACCGCAACCGATGCCGGCGCCGCTCCTGCGTCGGGTCAGGTCGGAAATCCACACCACCCCGACCTGATCAATGTCACCCGGGAGCAGGGAATCCTGATCCAGATCGAGGACACGGGAGCTGATGTCACCGGTAGCAATGCCCACCCGTTGAGCGGAGATGTTGTGGCTATGGAGATTTGGCCCGGGTGTTCAGTGGCGGGAGAGCTGCCTCCCGACCTCTCATGCGGACTGATCCCGGTTTCCGGGTGGCCGCAAAATGTCACCGGGAACAACGGGTAATCCTCCCGGCGGGATTCCCAACCTTTTTTCATTTTCAAGGATTCGGACCGACCCCAGGCTCTTCATCGATTCCCCGGAGATCCTGCGGCGAGCCGTCTCAAACCATCTCCTGCGAGCTCGAACACGCCGTTTCCGTCCGGGTACTCCTCCCGCAGCACCATCCCCATGGCTCTGAAGAAGCCCTTCGCATCCTTCTCCGCCGTGAGCAGGATCCTCCGGTTTCCCTTGACGGCTATGGCCGCGACCGCCTCCATGAGCCGGGTGCCG
>DATGDI010000237.1:0-5748 GCA_035310965.1 Methanomicrobiales archaeon | reverse complement strand
ATGGTGAAGGCGAAGCGGGTGTACACCAAAGACCTGAAGAGGTACCCGGAGCAGTACAAGAGGGAGCTCGCTTTGTACCGAAAGGCGGGAACCGTCTGGATCTCCTATGGTGTCCCCTTCATTCTTCCCATCCTGGCCGGGTTCGCCGTGGCGCTGTTCGGAGGTGACATCCTCTTCACCATCCTGACCGCCTTTGCGGGTTGGTGAGGAGGGGAGATGCCATGATCGACCTGAAATTTACCGATGGCCTCATCCCGGTCGTTGTCGTCGATACCCGGACCCGGGAAGTTCTCATGATGGCGTACGCGAACCGGGAGGCCCTGGACCTGACCCGGAAGACGGGGCTCGCCCACTACTTCAGCCGGTCCCGGGGCCGGATCTGGAAGAAGGGCGAGGAGAGCGGCCACCTCCAGAGGATCGTGCGGATCCTCGTGGACTGCGACGAGGACACCCTGCTCTACGAGGTCGACCAGATGGGCGTCGCCTGCCACACCGGCCACCGGTCATGTTTCTACCGCACTCTGGCGGGCGAGGAGATCACCCCCCGGATGTTCGACCCGGACGAGGTGTACAGGAAGAAGGAGAAAAAGGACTGACCCCGGAGATTTCCCCGCCTCCCACCGGATCAGAATAAAAACATCCATGACCCCCTGCATGCAACATCTTTCGGTAGAATAGGATATCATCGCAAGATCTGGAGGCGTGGCTTTTATGGAGATAGTACCGGATACCAGCGCCGTTATCGACGGACGCATCACCCAGATGATACGTACCGGTGAATACCAGGGCGCCGTCATCGTCATCCCCGAGGCGGTCGTGGCCGAGCTCGAGGCCCAGGCAAACCAGGGCAGGGAGATCGGTTTCTCGGGCCTCACCGAGCTCCAGGAGCTCTCCCGGATGGCAAAGGAGGGGACCATCGAGCTCAAATACGTGGGCGAACGCCCGAGCCTGGACCAGGTGAAGCTCGCGAGCGGCGGGGAGATCGACGCCCTGATCCGGAAGGTGGCCATCGAGCACGAGGCCCGGTTCGTCACGAGCGACGTGGTCCAGGCCGAGGTGGCCCGGGCGAAAGGCCTCGACGTGATCTACCTGAAGCCCCAGGTGGGGGACTTCGCCCCCCTGGCCATCGACCAGTTCTTTGACGAGAACACCATGGCGGTGTACCTGAAGGAGCGGATGCGCCCGGTGGCAAAGAAGGGCTCCCTCAAGGAGGTCAGGCTCGTCACCATCCGGGACGCCCCCCTCTCCGAGTACGAGCTGAAAGCCATGGCGCAGGAGATCCTCGAGCGGGCGAAGAGGGACCCTGACGGCTTTATCGAGCTCGAGAAGCGGGGCGCGACGGTGATCCAGATCGGGTCGCTTCGCATCGCCATCGCCCGCCGGCCCTTCTCCGACGGGATGGAGATCTCCGCCGTGCGCCCGGTGGGGAAGGTCACCCTGGAGAACTACGAGAAGGCGGCCCTCATCAAGAAGAGGATCATCGGGGACCGGCGGGGAATCCTCATCGCCGGGCCACCCGGATCGGGGAAGACCACCCTCGCCCAGTCCATCGCAACCTTCCTCTCGGACCACGGCCTCGTGGTAAAGACCATGGAGGCCCCCCGGGACCTCCAGGTCCCGGACAACATCACCCAGTACACGTCTCTCGAGGGATCGATGCAGTCCACGGGCGATGTCCTCCTCCTCGTGCGGCCGGACTTCGTCATCTTTGACGAGCTCCGGAAGAACGAGGACTTCACGACCTTCGCGGACATGCGCCTCGCCGGCGTCGGCATGATCGGGGTCGTCCATGCCCTCGAGGTGCAGGACGCCCTCCAGCGGGTCCTGGGCCGGGTGGACTTCGGGGTCCTCACCCAGGTGGTGAACACCATCTTCTTCGTGGCCGACGGGGAGGTGACGAAGATGTACGACCTCCAGTTCGGGATGGAGGTGCCCTCGGGCATGGCGGGCGAGTCCCGCCCGCGGCCGGTCATTCTCCTCCGGAACCAGGAGACGGGAACCATCGAGTTCGAGGTGTTCCGGCACGAGGGGGAGTCCATCGTTATGCCGGCGAGGCGCGAGGAGGGGGCACGGGCCCCAGCGACGCCCGCGAGGGGGGAGGAGAGGCTTTCGAGGAATCTCCTGGAGAAGGAGATCCAGCGGGAGATCGGGCGGTACACGGCCGGGTACGTGGACGTCCATATGATCAGCGACAACAAGGCCGTGGTGTACATCGAGGACAAGGACGTCCCGGCCGCCATCGGGAAGGGCGGAAAGAACGTCTCCGGGATCGTGAACAAGCTCTCGGTCGGCATCGACATCCGGCCCCGGAGCGAGCTCGAAAGACCGGTCTCCGAGGAGGAGGTGCAGCTCGAGGGCGGGTTCCGGATCCGCACCGACCGGAAGCAGCTCTCCATCATCGCGACCGAGCACCGGGGGAAGATCGTGGACCTCTTCGCCGGGAAGGAATACCTGTTCACGGCGACCGTCGGCGAGGACGGCGAGATCCGGCTCGCGAGGAACTCCACCATCGCCCAGGAAATGATGCGACGGCTGACGAACAAGGAAACCATCCGGGTGAAGCCGGTATAGGGGGGTCTCCGATGCCAAAGGGTATCGATCTCCACGAACTCGAGGAGAGGTACCGGGATCGCTGGGCCGCCGAGTTCGAGGCAAATCCCTCGGGGAAGGAGAAGTACTACCTGAACGTCGCCTTTCCCTACCCGAGCGGGGCTATGCATGTCGGGCATGGCAGGACCTATACGGTGCCGGACATCGTGGCACGGTTCTGGCGCATGCGGGGGAGACAGGTCCTCTTCCCCATGGGATTTCACGTGACCGGGACGCCGGTCATCGGGATCTCAAAGAGGATCGCGAGAAAGGACCCGAAGGCCGTCTGGCTCTACCGGGACCTCTACGGGGTGCCCCAGGAGGTCCTCGACACCTTTACCGACCCCATGGTCATCGTCCGGTACTTTGCCGGTGAGTACGAGCGGATCATGCGGGCCCTCGGCCTCTCCATCGACTGGAGGAGGAGGTTCATCACCGTCGACCCCCAGTACAGCAAGTTCATCGAGTGGCAGTACGGGCATCTCTACGAACAGGGCCATGTCGTGAAGGGGGCCCACCCCGTGAAATTCTGCCCTCAGTGCGACAACCCCGTCGGGGACCATGACCTCCTGGAGGGGGACAAGGCGGAGATCATCCGGTTCGTCCTCGTCATGTTCCGGTACGGGGATGCCTTCATCCCGACAGCGACCCTCCGGCCCGAAACGGTCTACGGCGTCACGAACCTCTGGGTGAATCCCGAGGTCACCTATGTGCGGGCCGAGGTGGACGGGAAGGCCTGGATCGTCTCCCGGGAGGCGGCCGAGAAGCTGAAGATGCAGGACCACACCGTGGTTACCGGGGCCGAAGTCCGGGGGAGGGATCTGGTGGGGAAGAAGGCCTCCCACCCCCTCTCGGGAGAGATCCCCATCCTCCCGGCCCCCTTTGTCGATCCCGAAATGGCATCCGGGATGGTTATGTCGGTTCCCGCCCATGCCCCGTACGACTACATCGCCCTCCGCGATCTCCAGGAGCAGGGGCTCTACCCCGAGATCCGGCCGAGAAGCCTCCTCATCCTCGAGGGAGCGGGGGAGTTCCCGGCAAAGGAGGCGGTGGAGAAGGCAGGTATCCGGGACCAGAAGGACCCGAAACTCGAGTCCGTCACCCAGGAGATCTATGCCGCCGAGTTTGCCCGCGGGAAGATGAGGCCGGAGTTCGGCGGGAAAAGCGTACGACAGGCGAGGGACGAGGTCGCGGACCGGATGCTCGCCGAGTTCGGCTCCGCCGTCATGTACGACTTCGACACCCGCCCCGTGGTCTGCCGCTGCGGAGGAAGGGTCATGGTCCGGATCCTCCATGACCAGTGGTTCCTCGCCTACAGCGATCCGGCCTGGAAGGCCGAGGTCCACGACCAGCTCGGCAGGATGGCCCTCGTACCGCCTGAGACCCGGGCCGAGTTCGAGCGGACGGTGGACTGGCTGAAGGACTGGGCCTGCACGAGGAAGGTCGGGCTCGGGACAAAGCTCCCGTGGGACCGGAACTGGATCGTGGAGCCCCTCTCCGACTCCACCATCTACATGGCGTACTACACCATCGCGCACCACATGAAGAAGCTCCCCCCGGAGAATCTCACCCCCGAAGTCTTTGACTACCTCCTCCTCGGGAAGGGCACACCGTCCACCCTCTCTCCCGAAATCCTTGAGCCCATCAGGAAGGAGCTCCTCTACTGGTATCCGTACGACTTCCGGTTCTCGGCAAAGGACCTGATCTCCAATCACCTCACCTTCCAGCTCTTCCACCACCGGGCCCTCCTCCCGCCCGAGCTCCAGCCGAAGGGGATGGTGGTCTTCGGGATGGGGCTCCTTTCAGGGGCGAAGATGTCCTCCTCCAAGGGGAACGTCTTCCTCCTCGAGGATGCCATCGAGGAGTTCGGGGCCGACACCGTCCGGATGTTCCTCACCGGGAGCGCCGAGCCATGGCAGGACTTCGACTGGCGGAACGAGCTCGTCCTCTCGGTGAAAAAGCAGATCGAGAGGTTCTGGGGGACCATCCACGAGCTCGCGGCCGCGAAGGGCACCGCCGGCGGACCCCTCGACACCTGGCTCGAGAGCCGGCTCCAGGGGAGGATCGCCCGGGCCACGAAGGCTCTCGAGCTCTTCCAGACCCGCCAGGCCCTGCAGGAGTGCTTCTACGGGATAGAGGCGGACCTGAAATGGTATCGGACCAGGATGGGGGAGGGCTCGGCCCCGGGACCCGCCGCCCGTGCCCTCGCCTCGGCCTGGGTCCGGCTCCTTGCCCCCTTCATCCCGTACACCTGCGAGGCCCTCCGGGAGGCTCTCGGGGAGAAGGGGCCCGTTGCCTTCGCCCCGTGGCCGGTGGCGGACGAGGGAAAGATCCGGATCGATGCCGAGCTCGGGGAGGATCTCCTGGCCCGGACCCTCGAGGATATCGGATCTATCACGAAGATCCTCCCGGTCACCCCGAAAGAGATCCAGATCCTCGTGGCCCCGGAATGGAAGCGGTCCATCTTTACGACCATCGCAGGGTCCCCCGAGAGAAGGGAGGTGGTGAAGGAGATCATGAAAGACCCCGGGATGCGGAAAAGGGGGAAGGAGGCAGCGGAGGCGGTGAAGCAGATCACGGCCCTCGTGCACAAGTTGTCGCCCGTCCAGGTGGAGGGGCTCCTCGCCCATCCGGTCGATGAAATGACGGTCTTCGAATCGGCGAGGGAATTCCTCGGGCGGGAGTTCAGGGTACCGGTGAAGATCCTCTCAGCCGGGGATTCGGATCATCCGAAGGCGAAACAGGCGTTACCCTACAAACCCGCGATTGTGATCGGGTGAATTTTTTTTTTATTTCCCACATCCTTTTCTATCGATTCATGGACGCTCCTGGAGTCGATTCAGCAAAATCAAGTCTCTCGAACTATCCTCTGATCCGAACTTGATCGCTGATTGGCGGACGCTCCTGGGGGAGGGAGGTTTCGTAAGAAACCGAACTCGAGCGACGAAGTCGCGGAGTTCGCTCCGCTCACCCCCGCCGCTTCGGCGTCCCCCCCGTGTGAGGATAGGCCTGTCCCGGGTAATCTGATCCCTTGTTTAGAACGGTGTTTTTCTCTCCACTGTGATCGATCTCTTCAGGGAACCTCCGAACGGGCTATCACAAAGGGGGGGGTGCCAGAGCGGCGGGGGCGAAGCCCCCGAGAGCGTTCAGATTGTCCCC
>DATGDI010000236.1:0-16744 GCA_035310965.1 Methanomicrobiales archaeon | reverse complement strand
CCGACGGACCAGGGCTCGGTGCCGGGGCTCATGAAGGTAAAGTTCGCTGTCCGGTCCACCCCGTCCACGAGGATCCTGTACTCCCCTGCGCTGAGGGAGTCCCCGCCCTTGTGGTACAGGTAGATGGTATTGGACTGGTTGGAGATGATGCAGTCGAAGACAGGGACCCTGGAAGCGGCCGGGTGGGAGAAGAGGAGAAGGCCTGCCAGGACTATCCCGATGACCACGATCCCGACGAGGACCAGGGTCCCGACGATCTCGGAGACCGCACGATCCCTTACGTCCATTTCCCTTCTTCGGATGGATACATGCATTCCGGGGGCCTTCCTGAGCTGAGGGAGTCAAAATCGGGGCGATTTCTGGTACAGGGGGTGTCCTTATCTGATTATTGAAGGCATATCTATATAAATATCATTATGATTTCATCCGCCATTCAAGGGTGATCCCTCCGATTATCGTTGATACGAACGGGTCTATTTGAGGAGGGCCAGGGGGGATTCGGGGACCGAGCGACGAATTCATTTATGTACTACCCCGTCAGGTCCCCTTGAAGGTGGCCATCTGGCATACCCAGGCCGTGCCTGCAGTGCTGGTGCCGGTGACGCTATACGTCCCCATGGACCAGGTGGAGTTGTCTGCGATGAAGTTGCCACCTGTGACGTCCCTTGCCGTGTAGGGGAAGGCGGGAGAAGCCGTGGAACGGGATGCACAGAATCCATAGACCAGTTCCTTGGGCACAGCGGTCGCACCCGAACCGCTGTTGAGCGCGGTTCCGGTGCCGGTACTGCTGGCTGTCTTGTCGATAGGACCCGAGGTGTTTACACCGGAGTACTCGGCTGCGTAGATGGTGCCATACGTATTCCCGCTAAAGGTAACCGTAATGGTGTTGGCCCCGCTGGGAGCATTGGCATAGTAATATGTTGACGCCGCCTCGGATCCTGCCCAGGTGGTGGGTCCATTGGCAAGGGCATAGTTGTTGTTGTTGCCATCCTTGACCGAGCTGATGGTTCTCGCATTGTTGGTCCAGTTGATGCTGACCACGATGAGATCGCCCGCGACGACATTACTCAGGGTGATGGAGGGCGTGTTTTTATTGGTGAACTGGTTGGGGGTCGCTTTCTGCACAAAGGTGGGCAGGCCGACACCCTGGCAGCCGCTGTTCTCCTCCGTTGTGTTGGAGAAGAAGGTGGACGGGCTGTTCTCTGTGTTGTACTCGGTGGTGAGCCAGTTCTCCGTCCGGGACACGTTCGAGACGCGGATTTCATCGAGGATACCCTTGTACCACGCAGCTGTCGTTGGGACCGTGGTCCATCGCGCCCCGATGGTGGCATCGCATGCCTCGTGCGTGAACTTCCACGGCTGGCGGACATCCCCGCCCCAGGTAGGGTCCAGGGAACCATTCAAGTACAGAGATGGCCAGCCGGCACTGTCAACGGTCCATGCATAGTAATACCAGGGATACGAGGTGCTCAGGGTCGAACCCCAGCTCTGGTTGGTATTGTTACTGATGAACACATCCGGGAGAGTCCCGACCCCCATCTGATACTGTTTCATGTTATTATCCCGCTTCCCGAAGATGTGCCGGGAAGTTGCCACATCCACCATCTTGAACCATGTCGAGATGGTAAAGGGCCCGCCCGTGAAATCGAGCCGGCTGCCTGTCGCAGAATTGTCAATCCTTACATAGCCACTCGTACCGTCAAACTGGAAACCTTTGTCTATCATTCCATTGACAAGGGTCAGGCCTCCGTTGCCGGTTCCACTCAGGTATCCCGTGGAATCCTTCACAGCCCCGGAACCGCTCGTACCTGCATTCAGGTGCCAGACAGTCATGTAGTTCGGGTCCCAGGCATTCGGCGGGTCCTGCTGGGTGGAGAGGCCCGCGTTGTTGTAATACATGTAGAGGATGGTATCGGTGGCAGAGGAGAGGGTCGGGATTTTCACCCAGGCAACGAGGGTTCCGGTCGAGCTCGTGTAGGCCTCGACCTCGTGGAAGAGCTTGGTCGTTCCGTCCGATGACGTGAAGACGATGTCGTTCCCGTCGGGCTGCCGGTTCTTGAGGTCATTATCGGTGAGGCTGATGAGAACGGTGAAGTTTGTCAGGGTAGCCGGGACCTTCGCGTGGTTAAGGATAATCTTCTTCCGGTAGGGCCAGCTGCAGCTGGGCCAGGGCGCGGTGACCTGGATAAGGTTTGTCTTCATCGTCACGTTCTGCCCGAGGGTGTAGTTGGTGGCGGTGAGGGTCACCGTGTACGTTCCCTCCGCAGTGTACGCATGGGACGGATTCTGGGAGGTCGAGGTTCCGCTGTCCCCGAAGGTCCAGTACCAGGAATCGACCCTGATGGCCCCGTAAGGGGTGGCGGTGAAGCTAATGGTGGAGAGCATGCCGAGAGGCCCCCCTGTCCTGTCCTGGGTGAAGGTGACGGTGGGGGTCAGGTTCTTGTACACCGTGACCCACGCCGACCGGTTCAGCCAGGCGGTGGCCGCCCAGGAGGTGTTTCCGGAATCGGTGACCCCGTGGTCGATTTCATAGGTGCAGTACTCCTGCACACAGGGGAAGACGTGGGAGGTGGACCTCAACGATGATATGTTGGCATCGTTGAAGTTCCAGAAGTACGAGGTGAGATTATCGACGGAGGATGCGTCGGTGAACTGGAACAGGGTGGTGATATTCCCAAAGGCCGGGGAATTGGACCAGGCCACCATCGGGTAGTTGGGCAGGTGGGGGGGAACTTCCAGGACGGGAACCAGGTCCGCCTGAGAGATGGCGGTCGCCTCCCCGTCCGCAGAGACGAAGACGATGGTCACGTGCCTCGGAAGGGAGGCCATGGTACCCGTGAGAGTCTCCCCGACGGACCAGGGCTCGGTGCCGGGGCTCATGAAGGTAAAGTTCGCTGTCCGGTCCACCCCGTCCACGAGGATCCTGTACTCCCCTGCGCTGAGGGAGTCCCCGCCCCTGTGGTACAGGTAGATGGTGTTTGACTGGTTGGAGATGATGCAGTCGAAGACAGGGACCTTGGTGGCGGCCGGGTGGGAGAACAGGAGAAGTGCGGCGAGGACGATACCGATGACCACGATCCCGACAAGGACCAGGGTCCCGATGATCTCGGAAACACCGGAATGATCCACGGCCCCATCTCCCGGCGAGAGGTCCCTCTCCCGTGGGAATATCTAACACTCTTACTATATATAGATTTCTATGAAAGAATATGGTTATTTGAATCAATTTATAAAATAGATTGTTAATTCAGGGATTTTTCCGAGACCCCGCCTCCGGGCGACTCGCTGAGCCGGCGTCACCAGCGCATCGTGAACCGGTCCTGCTCTGTACTCTCGATGGTGGAAAAGGAGGCGGGGCTGTTCTGGTTGTTGTACTCGGTAGCGAGCCACTGGACGCTGCGGTTGACGTTCGAGACCCGGGCCTCGTCGATGAGCCCATCGAAGTATTGGGCATTCACCTGGCTCCCAATGTAAAAGCCCCCGTTGCTGTTGAAGATGCCTGAGCTGGACGAAACGCTGTCCGTCTGGACCCCATTCCTGTAGACCCGGGAAAAGGAGCCGTCGTAGGTTCCCGCGAGGAAGTACCAGGCGCCAGTACTGATGGTGACACCGCCCGGCTGCGCATCCGTCGGATTGGTGCCGCAGACACCGCTCACCACGAAACACTCGCAGAAGGCCCCCGCGACGGGGTCGTTCAGGCGCAGGAAGTATGGGGGATCCCCGCTGCCGCACGTTGTTCCCCTCGACTTGTCGAAGATCTGGTACGGGGGAGTCGTATTCTCGTCCGCCAGTGCCCAGGCCTCGAGGGTGATGGGCCCGGTGATATCGAGTCCCGTCTGGGCAGCGTCGGTGATCCAGAGGTACTGGGTGCTCGCCCGGACGAAATTCGCGGCGCCCCCTATCTTCCCGCTCGTGGAATTGGCGATGGGCCCGCCGGACTCAACAAGGTCATTGTTGTTGGCCGTCGAGTCATGGCGCGTCGTTCCGCTGGTCTCCCCCAGGTGCCAGACTCCTGCATAGCCGTTCGTCCAGACGTTCACCGCATTCTGCTGGCTCGGGGCCCCCGGGTTCTTGTAGTACATGAAGATCACCGTGTCAGCCGACGATGAGAGGCTCGGGACCTTTACCCAGGAGACGAGGGCCCCGTTGTTCGAGGTATAGCCCTCGATCTCATGGGGAAGCTTCGTGACCCCGTCTGAAGCCGTGAAGAGGATGTCGTTCCCGGTTGAGGATGCATTATTCTTGAGGCCGTTGTCCGCGAAACTGAGCAGGACCGGGAAATCGATGAGACTTCCCTGGACCTGGTTATGGTTGATGGTGATCTTCTTACGAACCTGCCAGGCCCCAGAATACCAGCCCGGAGGAGTATACGGGATGGTCTCCCCCAGGTCGGCCGAGGCAAGGATGGTCCCTCCACCCCACGAGGTATTGAAGACCAGCACCACCCGCCTCGGCATGGAGGGCAGGGTGGCATTCATGACCTTTCCCAGGGTGAAGGGCCCGGTGAAGGACTTCGTGAAGTTGGAGGTCTCATCCTTGCCGTCCACGAGAACCTGGAACGTTCCCGGGTAAAGGGGATCGCCTCCCTCGTGGGTGATGAACACGGTACTGCTGGAGTTCGTGATGAGGCCGGAGAAGGCCGGGATGCGGGTCGGCAGGGGTCCGGAGAGAAGGATCACGACGATGATGCCCATGGCGAGGACGGCAACGGCGATGAGAAAAATGGCACCCAGGATCTCGGACACGCCGTCATGTCTCATGGGTCACCCTCCCGCGGGGGTCGCGGTCTGGATGGCGGTTCTGAGCACGGTCCGGCTCAGGGAGAGGCGGATCCCGTAGTTGGGGCTGGCCGAGACGGTCAGGTAGCTCCAGAGACCGCTGCTGTTCGTGGTATAGATGCTCGAAGGGAATCCCGCCTTGGTGGCGGCCGTCTGGAAGGCCTGCTGCCACATGAGGGAGGCATTGTTCGACTGGGCGAGGATGCTGATGTTCACGAACCGGGTGTTGTTCCCGGATGCGAGCTGAGTGTTCGTGATGGAGGAAAGGGTGGAGGTAACCTGCACAGGCCCGGACCCCTCGATCCGTCCGGATCCATCGAGGAGGATCTCGTTAATCTGCACCGCCGGCATCCCGCTCGAGTAAGAGAGGGAAATCGAGGGGGGGACCTTCACGGTGTTCCCGTCGTTCTGCTCGAGGAAGACTCCCCCCAACTGGTAGTAGTAGGTCTGCGGAATCCAGTACTCGTTCTGGCCCCGGTACTCGAGGCATCCCATGTTCCAGTTCTGGCTTTTCACCGACGGCCAGTAGCTGTAATTGGTCAGGTAGGAGGCCGTGATGGAATCGTCATTCTTCACCCCCGTGATGGTCTGGGGTGCACCGAGAGCCGTATTAAGCCCGTAGGCGGGGTTCATGAGGTCGACGACGTAAACCGACGGCGAAGAGGTGATGTTCTTGAATACGATAAAGCCCTGCATGAGGGAGACTCCCCCGGTCTGGGTGCTCACCGTGACATCGGACCGGTTCCAGAACACCGGGGTCACATTCACCCAGGCATCCCATGCAGATCCCGAGCTGGGATAGAGGTGGACTCCATGGCTCTGCCCGATGTTGATCGACGTGAGGTTGATCAGGAAATACCGGGGGGCCGAGCTGAAGGTGATGCCGCCCGGAGTGGTGGAGAAAAAGTTCGACTCGTTCCAGCTCTGGGCCGGGTCGTCCGTCATGAAGAGGGAGTCCTGCGTGACGTTGATATACTCGACCCGCTGGTTGAGGGCCAGGGTCGCGGTGGTCCTGACCGGCGAAAGGATGGGGATGATGCTGAAGGAACCCGTGGCGCTGCCGCCGCCGGTCCCCAGGGTGAAGGAGGTGCCAATGGCGGTCCCGCACTGCCGGTTCGACCAGAGGGAATCGACATTGACCTTGAACTCAACGAACCGGTCCTTCACCTCGTTCATGTGGGCGATCTCCCCTTCCCTTCCCTGCGCCGGTATCCCGAAGGTGGCGTACAGGGTGACGGCCATGACGATGGCCGCGAGAATGAGGATGAATCCGACGATTTCGGAGAGCCCGCTCTCCCGGGAGGATGTGGGCATGTTCTCAGGAAAATATTCACGGGATAATATATAAACCTCTGTCGGCGAAGACCCGGAGGAGAACGGGCCGGAAACCGCGGGCGCGGAGCCGGAAAGGGGATTTCCCTCCGGGATCCCCTGGCCCCGCTCCGGATCTCGCGCATAAGAGGAGGGAATTGCCATGGTCTTCCATCCCGTTTCCTTTTCAGGCGCCCTTGAAGGTCACCATCTGGAGGGCCCAGTTGCCCGATTGACTCTGGGTAGCGGTGACGCTGTAGGTGCCTGTGGCCGAGACGGTCCGGTCCATGGCACAACGCCCGTTCGCGAGATCCCGGTTATACAGGGGGGAACTCGCTTGGCAGGAGTAATCCCCTGCCCCGAAACCATACAGGAGTTCCACGGCCTGGGTGGTGTCCTGCGACCCGGAGTTCATGGCTGTACCGGAGCCAGACCCGGATATAGTCTTGTCCACGGGGCTTGCCGTGGCGATCCCGCCATACTCGAGGAAGGATATATTCAGGGTTGTGGCGGGCCCGGAGAGAGCGAGGGTTGCGGTGATGGGTCCGGATCCCCCGATGGCATTGGGGACATTATACGTGTATACCCGGTAGTTTCCCACGGTGGTCATCTGGGCGGCGTTGTAGGTGTTGCTCTTCGTGTCAGTGACCCCGTTGGAGGTGACCGTCTGGGGCGTGAGGGCGAAGCTGAAGACGAGGAGATTCCCGGCGGTGGTGGATGCAGGGAGGGTAATCTGGGCCTGGCTCACGGAGCTGTAGCTCTGGCCCCTGCTCTGGACATAGTAGGGCCCGTAACCCCCGCAAGTGTAGGACTCCTGGCTTCCGGGGTAGGCAAAAGTCGACGGGGTGTTCTGGTTCGCATACTCGGTGGCGATCCAGGTCGGGGATCGGGCGGTCTTCGAGATCCGGACCTCGTCAACCCGGCCGGTGAGGTTCCACTGGTAGGGGGCTCCGCTCCAGCCTTCCGCCCCTATCCTCAGCTGAGGCAGTCCGGTGGTGTTAATGGGGTTCGGGCCGCAGTTCGTGCTGCCAACCTGCCCGCCGTTGATATAGCCGATCATGAGGTTACTGGACTGGTTCCAGGTCGTTGCCAGGTGGGTCCACGTATTCAGGTTAAAACTCCCCGATGTGAGCCAGCAGGATCCTGAGGACCCATTCCAGATCTCGGGATAGATGCCGTAGGGGCTGTTCTGGACGCCGAGGGTATACCCCTTCGACCACCCATCCCCCAAGCTCAGGATCTTTTCGATGTAGTTGGGATTGGGATTCGTGGGGAGGTATACCCATGCCTCCATGGTAAGCTGAGAGGTCGGGGAAAGCAGGCTCGAACCTCCTGGCGTCGAAACGTCGATCCAGTCGACCGACCCGTCACCACCGTTGAAGTACTGCGCACCTCCCATCCTTCCTGTTATGGCACCATTGTAATACTGGACGCCGGTGTTCGCGTTCGTGGTCGAGTCATAATGGTTTCCTCCCGTCGTTTCCGCGGTCACTGCCTCGTTCAGGTGCCAGGCGGCCGCGAAGTTGGAGTCCCAGACTGCATTCTTATTCTGCTGGTCCGTCGAAGAGGGGTTTCCGTAATACATGTAGAGGGTGGTATCGGAGCCGGACTGGATCTGGGGGACCTTCACCCAGGCCACGAGGCCCCCGTATGAGGACTTATAGAGCTCCCGTTCATAGGGGAGCGGGTTGGGGGGACTGGAGGCATCGGTAAAGAGGATGTCGTACCCGTTCGCCATCGCGTGGAGCGCGAGGTCGCTGTCAGACGAGAGGTTGATGAGAACCGGGAAGCCTGACTGGGTCCCGGAGACCTTCGTGTGGTCGATGGTGATGGCCTTCCGGTAGGGCCAGTAGCAGTTGTTCCACGCCGGGTTGGGGATGAACTGGCCGGACCCCGAGCAAGGGGATGCGACCTCGCCCCCGACCGAGAGGAAGGTCGAGGGGCTGTTCTGGTTCGCGTACTCGGTGGTGATCCACGGGGCAGACCGGACGTTGTTGGAGAGCCGCACTTCGTCGATACGCCCGTCGAAATACTGGGAGCCCTGCCCCGCCCACCCGATGGCTATCTGTTCCGGCGTGTTGGCGAGGCTGTTCGTGATGGTCGTGGAATCGGTTTTGTCGAGGCCCCCGTTGATGTAAATCTTCGCCGTGTTCGTCGGATCGTCGAAGGTTACGACGACGTACTTCCATGCACCGGCACCGACAGCAGAGTTCGAGAACACGTTATTGGAGTTGTCGACACCGCTCCAGATCATCCACTCAAGGGTACCGGTTCCGGATGGATCCATTCTCAGTGCCCAGTCCCCCGCGACCTCACTGGACGTTCGTTTCGAAACGATCCCGTCGTCTGCGGTGACCGCATCCCAGTTAATCCATGCCGAGACGGTGATCGCTCCGGTGATGTCGTAATCCGGCCCCTGCACATAGTCATCGGATCCGTCGAAGTCCAGGCTGCCATCGATCTGCCCTGCAACCTGGTCCCCGCTCGTCATGCTCCCTGCCGAGGTTCCATGGTTCGCGGTTCCCGTGCTGTCCTTCATCTGGGGGGCGGTCCCCGACGGATTTTCTTTCAGATGCCATACCGCCTTGTAATTGCCGTCCCAGACGTTCGCCACGCTCTGCTGGCTGCCCACCGAGGAGTTCCCGTAGTACATCATGATGGTGGTATCGGCCGCGGAAGTCACCGGGGAGACATTCACCCATGCCACGAGGGTCCCGGAAGAGTAGTACTCGATCTCGTGAGGGATCTTGGTCGTCCCGTCGTCCTTCGTGAAAAGGATGTCGTTCCCGTTCGCCTGGGCTTTCCCGTTGAGGCCTGAGGTGCCGGCATCGAGCTTGACAAGGACCGGGAAGTTGTTATGGCTCCCGGTGACCTTCGTGTGGTCGATGGTGATGTTTTTCCGGTAGGGCCAGCCGCAGTTGTACCAGGAGGCCGTGGGGATATCGTCGTTGATGATGAAGCAGGTCTTATCCTCGCCGGGCGCGAGGGTGATTTTCCCGGCCGAACTGCAGTTGCCGCTCCACCCTGACGAACCGTACCCGTTCTGGGAGGTCTCGGATGCGGTGAGCTCGAGGTTGGCGGGCACGCTGTAGGAAACACCCGATGTGGCAGGGGTGCTGTTGATGAAGAGCGGGAAGTCGCTCACCTGCTTGGTGCCGCCGTTGTTGTTCACCACTGTCTTCACCAGGGTCAGTCTGGCCTGGGCCCCACCTCCCACGCACGGGGATCCGACCTCGCTCCCGACAAAGTAGAAGCTCGAGGGGCTGTTCTGGTTCGCGTACTCCGTGGCGATCCAGTTGCTGGACCGGGCGGTGGTGGCGATGTGGACTTCATCGAGGTTCCCCTGGAAGTACCGTGTGCTGGCCCCCGGCTTTCCGAACTGGAGGGATGTATCCCAGCTTGCCCGCCCCGTCCTGGCCTGGGTCCCTGTGTCGCTCCCGATGGGGCTCCCATCCAGGTACAGGGTTGCGCCGGGGCTCGAACCGCCCGCCCCCGTGACCACTGCCTCCACGAGGTGCCAGCCGGAGGTGTCGGAGAAGGTCTGGTTGATACCGATATCTCCCGTATCCCTGCCGATATCATTGTCCCCGTAGAAGAAGGAAATCTTGTTGGACACCTGGTTCGGATTCACGAACTCCCCCAGCGAGATGTGCATCTCCTGCTCGTACCATGACTCACCCCACCCGTTGGCCGAGCTCAGGCCCTCCCAGATCAGGTGGTGGGCAAAGGCAGTATTTGAGGACTTGAACCAGGTACTGATGGTAAAGTCCGTCGCAGTTTTCAGGTCCGTACTCGGGGTGGTGATGTATTGGGTGCCTCCATCGAAGGCCCGGCCATACCCGATCTGCCCTGCAATGTCTGTGGTTCCGTAATTGGTGCCGTCGTAGTGACTGGTGGTGCTGTCAGCGAAGCTGTTGTTCAGGTGCCATACTCCCTTGTACCCGTTCGTCCAGACGGTTGTCGGGTTCTGCTGGTTCGTGGCGCCGGGGTTCCCGTAGTACATCATGATGGTGGTGTTCACCGTGGAGTTCACGGAGGGCACCCTCACCCAGGCGACCAGGGTTCCGGCGGAGTACCTTTCGATCTCGTGGGGGATCTTGGTGAGGCCGTTATCCAGGGTGAAGAGGATGTCATTGCCGCTCGCCTGGGCCTTGCCATTGAGGCCCGAGCTCCCCGCATCGAGGCTGATGAGGACCGGGAAATCGGTATGGGCTCCCTGGACCTTCGTGTGGTCGATGGTGATGTTCTTCCGGTACGCCCAGCTGCAGTTGAACCAGGAAACGAGCAGGGTATCGTCGTTGGTGATGAAGCAGGTCTTGTCTTCACTGGTCGCGAGGGTGATCTTCCCGTCGCTGCTGCAGTTGCCGCTCCAGCCGGTGGAGGTGTAGCCGGACTGGGAGTTTTCCGATACCGTGTGTTCGGTGTTGGCGCTGACCAGGTTGGGGACACCAGAGATTACCTGGGCGCCATCGATGAAGAGGGGGAATTCACTGACCTGCCTGGTCCCGCCGTTGTCGTTCACCACCGTCTTGATAAGGGTGAGCTTGGTGACGGATCCCAGTCCACCGCCCTGCGACGATAAGGCCATCCCCCAGGGGAATTTGGTCTCCAGGATCACGACCTCATCCCCACCAGTCCCCTTGTAGATCACGACCGCACTCGAGGGGAGCGTGGAGGCATTATATGACAGGGTCTGCCCGATGGACCAGGGATAGGGACCGGAATTGTTGAAGCTCGCGGTCCGGTCAACGCCGTCCACGAGGATCTTGAACTGGCCCCACGGGATGGGATCCCCTCCCTGGTGAGCGATGGTGATGAGGGTGCTCTGGTTGGCCATGGTGGCCTCGACGGAGGGGATCCGGGCACGGGAGGGGGAGCTGATGATGACCACGTTGATGATGACTATCCCGATCACCACCACCGCGATGAGGGCGATGGTGCCGACGATTTCGGAAATCGCGGGCTTCTCTCCTACCGGTCTCCTCTGCCCAGATGGATTCATGCGGTACCCTTCCGGGGCACCCCGGCCTGATCACCCAGAAAAAGAAGGGTTTTCCAGTACAAGGCTGCCTTTACATAATTATAGAATGGGTAAGTATATAAATATCTTGTGTAATTTCATGGGGCGGGTGGAACTCCGCGATCCAGACAGATCCTCTCTCTTTGGCCCCTTCGGAACTCCCTGCTCCTCCGGAAGCCTTTAAATAGGAGAATTTGCAGCTCCGGAAAGAGAGATTGGTTACTGGTATTCGATGTGCAGTTTCGGTGCATACGCCGGGTCGTTATGGTAGGAGTACGCTGGCGAATCGCCAGTAATATTCAGGTCGATGAATAAAACCATCGAATTCCCGCTTCCCCAGCCCGCCCGGTTCACGATCTCCTGGATCACGGTCTTGAGCTCCGGGCTCGTGTAATCGGTGCCCACGGACCATGCCGAAGGAGACCAGGGGACAGAGTTGGTGGTTCTCGTCCGGCCATCGAATTCACTCCAGGCACCCTCTGTGAAGGCTGCGCCATTGTCAGAAGCCTCCCCCTGTATCACCCCCCCTCCCGGGCTCCCTGAAGTCGATGCTGCCCGGAGCGTGAGGTAGGCCTTGGTGATGGCGGCATTCTTGGGAATCGCGACGCTCGTGAACCGTAAGCCGGTCGAGGTGGTGGCTGTAGTATCCTTACTCGTGGTATCGACGTAGTCATCGTGATATGTTGAACAATCCAGCTTATTGGTGAAGTAGCGGAAGCAGTCATCGAGCATGGAGCCCACCTGCAGGTTGACCGTATATGTTGGCACTGTGCATGGCTTGACGGAAATCCCGGCCGTTGCCCAGTGGTTATACGTGCTGCTCAGGGTCCATTTGAGGAGCACGGACGATGCACCGGTCTTGGTGCTTCCGGCACCGTTGGTCGTGTCGAGCGATCCAACTTTATGGATATTCCAGCGTTCGGTCTGGCCTGCATCGGTAATGATCGAGTTGTACTCATTGGCTATGACCCCGAAGGCGATCTCGCCCGTTGCCGAAGAGACCGTGACATTGATCTGGTTGTCGTCGTCCCCTGCCTGCGAGGCGAAGGTGCCCAGGGGCGTGGTCTGATCAACACCGGCGAAGGTCGTTACGCCGGCAATGACGAATCCCTGGCTTGCGAGCGTTCGATTTAACGTGATGACCACGTTGTGGGTTCCCGTATCTGGAGCGATGAGCTTCCAGATCTCGACCATTGCATCATCCGCGTTGTACTTGGAACCGACCTTTGTCAGTACCGTCCCGTTATAAGTGATGGAACTCACCTTCACGCTATCCGTGGTATCGGTGGGGACTGTGTCGCTGTCCTGGATCGAGACGCCAACGAGCATGAGGCGGTTTGAACCGGATGCCGTGTGCGAGATGGTGAGGCCGGAGGCCGCCTGCGCCCAACCGGACGAGGTCGTGTCAACGGTGACCCCGCTGCAGCTTCCGCCGCCACCGCACGGGGCCTCCCTAGTTCCCGCGGACACGAAGAGGTGGGGGCGGTACTGGTTGTTGTACCCGGTCTGGATCCATCCGTCGGACCGGGCGATGTTGGAGATCCTCACCTCATCGAGGGTTCCCCGGAAGGGGTCGCCCCAGTTGAGCTGGGTGTCGTAGTATGACCATGCACCAACTCCGACGTAGCCGGTTAGGGAGGGCTTGACCAGGGCGGAATACGAAAATCCGGTGGTGGATCCATCGACAAAGGCGTCCAGTACCTGGGAGCTGCTGTTATACCTGCTCACGGTATGGTGCAGTCCGGTAGCCATGACACCGGAGAGCTGCCGGTTGTCGGTAATGCCATTTGCCATGTCCACGTACAGGTCGGCATCAGGATTCGATGTGTGGTCCCGGTAGTATGCGCCCGCCGCATGGGTATTCACATCGACGAAACTCATCCAGTTGTACCAGTTGTTGGCATCCCCCCACCCTTCCATGGTAAAGGATTGCACGGTAACGGTATTCGTCGAGGTCAGGTGATCGATGGTGGAACTGTAATCCGTCGGCTGGATTCCTTTCCCGATCTTGGCATTGACCAGGTTGGCTGCCCCCATCGTGCCTTCGGAGCTGAGATTCGCGTGGCCGGTGGAATCGATGACGGTTCCCGACGGGTCCTGGTTCAGGTGGTACACGGCCAGGTAGTTCGTATCCCAGACGCCTGTCACATTCCGCTGGCTGGGTTTGGTGGAATTACCAAAGTACATGTATATGTCGGTATTTGCTCCGCTGGAGATGGAGGGGACCTTCACCCAGGAGAGGAGGGCGCCGCTGGATTTCGTAAAGTTCTCAATCTCATGGGGGATGACAGCGGTGCCTCCCGAGTCGGTGAAGACGATGTCGTTCCCGCTGCTCTGCGCACCGGTGGTGCCGTTCGCAAGATCTGCATCCGAGGAGAGGTTCACGAGGACCGGGAAGCTGGCCTGGGTCCCGGAGACCATGGACATGTTGATGGTGAGCTTCTTCCGGGAGGCCCAGTCGCACGGGTTGATAACCAGGGATGAACCGCCTCCGCCACCGCATGGGGACTCCCCGGACCCCCGGGAAATAAAGAGGTCGGGGCGGTTCTGGTTGGCGTACTCGGTGGCAATCCACTGGGCAGAACGGGCAATGCCGGACAGTCGCACCTCGTCAATCTTCCCATTCGCCGGCCATTCCCAGTTGCCCCCCCGGTTGTTGGTACTCGCAATCCCAAGGCGCCACGGTACCTGGTTGAATTCATTGGCGGCGGTTCCCGCGGTGAAGGTGGCGTAGTCCTCCTCGACCCCGTCCACGTAGATCCTGTGGGACCCGCCGGTCCGGTTGAGCACGCTGACCACGTGGTACCACCGGGAGCTGCTCTTTCCGCTGACCCCTCCGACCCACACCTCGGTACCTCCCGTGAGGTAGTGGTCGCTGTCGAATTTCGCCCAGCGGTCGAACCTGAGCCCGATGTGCCAGCCGGGCTTGATGACAATGCCATAGTAGGCGTTCCAGTCACTGTCCAGGGTGCCGGGAGGAGTGACATCGGAGTTGAACCAGGCCTCGAGGGAGTAGTCTCCTTCCTGGAGGTTCTCCGTCGAGGCAGAGTTGGGGATCTCGATGAACTCGTCCCTGACATCCCCCTCGAAATTCTGGGCGTCCCCGATCTTCCCGGTCACACGGCTGTTGTTGTACTGGTTCCCGTTGTTCCCGTAGGAGGTCGAGTCCTTGTGCACACCGCTCGCGACGGCATTGTCTGTCACCAACTCACCGAGGTGCCACACCCCTGCATAGCCGTTACTCCAGACCTGAGTTGCATTCTGCTGGCTCCCGACGCTGGAGTTGCCGTAGTACAGGTAAATGTCGGTATTTGTTCCACCGGACAGGGTCGGGAGCTTCACCCAGGCGGTGAGGGCGCCGCTCGACTTCGTGAAGTTCTCGATCTCGTGGGGGAGCACGGTGGTCCCTCCCGAGTCGGTGAAGACGATGTCGTTCCCGCTTGCCTGGGCATTTGCGGCCAGGTCGGAGTCGGAGGAGAGGTTGACAAGGACCGGGAAGCTGGTCTGGGTCCCGGAGATCATCGTCCCGTTGACGGTGAGCTTCTTTCGCCCGGTCCAGCTGCACGGGTTGATGACGAGGGGCGAACCACCGCCGCCACCGCACGGGGATGTTTCCTCGTTCCCGGGGGATGAGAAGAGGTCCGGGCGGTTCTGGTTGTTGTACTCGGTCTTGATCCAGTCGGCCGAGCGTGCCCCGGTAGACACCCGGATTTCATCAAGCTGGCCGAGGAACATGGACCCGTCCCCGGAGGCAATGGTGGGAACCGTCATGGCATTTCCCCAGCCTTCACCGGAATGGGGGATGACGGACACCAGGTTCCCATCCATGTAGATCTTGATATTGCTTGCACTGGCATCTGAAACAGCCACGGCATGGTGCCAGGCCCCGTTGCTGTATGCGGTCGGGGTATTCCGGTTCACTTCGGCGGCAGTACTCAGCGAGTAGAGGACGGTAGCGCCCCCTAGGGTGGAGTTATCCTCCATGGTGAAGTACCACGGGTGGGGAGCGGTCGCATAATTCACCATGATCCGCCTCTCATCGTTCAGTGACGTCTTGAGCCAGGTCTCGACGGTGATAATATCCGGGTCGAAGTCTGTGGTCGATTTGATCCGGATCCTGTCGTCGGTTCCGTCGAAGTCCCAGGCTTTCCCCACCTTGCCCGTGACCCGGTCGCCCGAGGTCATGGTCCCGTCAGCGATGCCGTCGTTGGACCGTGAAGTGGAGTCGCACAGGTGGTAACTGCCGCCTCCGCAGTCCCCATCCGTCGTGATGGAGGGATCCTCGGCCATGTGCCATACCCCCTTGTAGTTCGAGTCCCAGACCGCCGCGTAATTCTCCTGGCTCCCGACGCTGGAGTTCCCGTAGTACAGGTAGATGGTTGTGTTCGCGGATGAGGAGACAGAGGGGACCTTGACCCAGGCGGTGAGGGTGCCGCCTGAGTAGGACTCGATCTCATGGGGGATCTTCGTCCCGGTCCCGTTCGTGAAGAAGAAGTCATCGCCATCCCCCTGGGCATGTGCGGGATTTTCCAGGGTAACATTGACGAGGACCGGGAAGTCCGCGAGGCTTCCCGAGACCGCAGTCTTATTGATGGTGATGTTCCTCCGGTAGAGCCAGCCGCATTCATACCAGGAGGGTGGCGAACCACCGCCGCCGCAGGGGGACTCCCCGGATCCCTTCGAAACGAAGAGGTCGGGGCGGTTCTGGTTCGCAAACTCGGTGGCGATCCACTCCGGAGTCCTGATATTCGTGGAGAGGCGGACCTCATCGATGGTACCGTAGAAGGTCCGGTTCAGGCCCCCTCCGTAGTTCCCGATGCGCATGTTCGAGGCATCATCGGGCTCGACACTGCCCGTGGGTGCAGAGGCCTCGGTCACCGTCTGGGAAACGCCGTTCACATAGAGGAGGGGATCGTTCGCTGTGGAGTCTTCATTGTAGGTGGCCACCACGTACTGCCACTGGTTGAGGGCGAGGGAATCGGTGGGGGTCACCCAGTTGCCCCTCTGGGTGGTTCTTCCCCTGCCGAATCTGAGGCTCCTTTGCGTGTCTCCGGCATCATTGTCGACCATGAAGGACCACCCGAAACCCTGGTTGGTGGAATTCGTCTTATCGGCGATCCGGCCGAAGGAGGCCCACCCCCAGCTCCTGGGGTAGATCCAGGCCGAGACGGTGCCGCCACCGGCGAATAGATTCGCGATGGAGGCATTGGATCCCACGTCCACGTAGGTGTTGCCCACGTCGGGGTACTCCCGGCCGTTGCTGATCTTTGCCGCAGCCATGGTGGACAGAGAGTTCGTCCCTGTGTTCCCGATCGAGGTGGAGTCCAGGAGGTCATGGTCATGGTGCCAGACAGCCTTGTAGTTCGTGTCCCAGACGGCTGTCGAGTTCTGCTGGTTTGTGACGGACGAGTTACCGAAGTACATGTAAATGTCGGTGTTCGCCGCTGAGGAGATCTGCGGGAGTTTCACCCAGGCGGTGAGGGCGCCGCTGGATTTCGTGAAGTTCTCGATCTCGTGGGGGAGGACGGTGGAGCCGCCGGAGTCGGTGAAGACGATGTCGTTCCCGTTCGCCTGGGCGCTGGCGGCGAGGTCGGAGTCGAAGGGGAGGCTGACGAGGACCGGGAAGTTGGTCTGG
>DATGDI010000235.1:0-22038 GCA_035310965.1 Methanomicrobiales archaeon | reverse complement strand
GAACAGACTGTGACTGTCGTCGCCGGTGAGACCGCCCAGGCTGACTTCGTCCTGACACCGGTTCCAACGACCGGATCGATCCATGTCACCTCAAACCCCTCCGGGGCCGAGATCTGGATCGACAACGCGGACTCCGGCCAGACGACCGAGTTCACCATCGACGGGATCACACCCGGTGACCATGTCGTGAACGTCACCCTCGCCGGGTACGAGATGGCCGCCGAACAGACGGTGACCGTCGTCGCCGGTGAGACCGCCCAGGCTGACTTCGTCCTGACACCGGTTCCAACAACCGGATCGATCCATGTCACCTCGACTCCGTCAGGAGCTGAGATCTTCATCGACAACGTGGATTCCGGCCAGACAACCGAGTTCACCATCGATGGAATCGCGCCCGGTGATCATGTCGTCAACGTCACCCTTGCCGGGTACGAGTCGGCCGCCGAACAGACGGTGACCGTCGTCGCCGGTGAAACCGCTCAGGCCGACTTCCAGCTGGTACCCCTCCCGACAACGGGATCGATCCACGTGACCTCAAACCCCTCCGGAGCTGAGATCTTCATCGACAACGTGGACTCCGGCCAGACAACCGAGTTCACCATCGACGGTATCACGCCCGGTGACCATGTCGTGAACGTCACCCTTGCCGGGTACGAGATGGCCGCCGAACAGACGGTCACCGTCGTCGCCGGTGAAACCGCTCAGGCCGACTTCGTCCTGACACCGGTTCCAACCACCGGATCGATTCATGTCACCTCGACTCCCTCCGGAGCTGAGATATTCGTAGACAATGTCGACACCGGGAAGACCACCGAATCAACCATCGATGGAATCGCACCCGGTGATCATGTCGTCAACGTCACCCTTGCCGGGTACGAGTTGGCCGCCGAACAGACGGTCACCGTCGTCGCCGGGGAGACTGTGGACGCAGATTTCACCCTGGTACCCATCCCGACAACGGGATCAATTCATGTCACTTCGACTCCCTCCGGAGCTAAGATCTTCATCGATGATGGGGACACCGGAATGGTCACCGAGGCCACGATAAGCGACCTTGCACCTGGATTCCATGTCGCCAAAGTCACGATGGCCGGTTACGAGGACGCAGAGCAGCTGGTGACCGTCGTCGCCGGTGAGACGATTGACGTCAACTTCCAGCTCGTGGCGATTCCCAGCGGACCAAAGGCCCAGTTCCTCGCCTTCCCGCGCCAGGGCACGGCACCCCTGACGGTGCTCTTCATCGACGTCTCCCAGGGGTCGCCCAGCACCCGGCTGTGGGACTTCGGGGATGGGAGCACTTCGACGGAGATGTTCCCGCTGCACACCTTTAACGCGGCCGGGAAGTACACCGTAAGGCTCACCGTCAAGAACAAGGGCGGGTCTGACACCATGACCCGGGAGGACTTCATCACCGTGAACGGTGCAAACCCGCCGAAGGCACAGTTCATCGCCTACCCGAGGCAGGGGACCGCACCCATGACCGTCCTCTTCCTGGATGTGTCCCAGGGCTCCCCGAGCTCACGCCTGTGGGATTTCGGTGACGGGACCACCTCCACGGATATGTTCCCGCTGCACACCTACGTGGCGCCCGGTAAATACACCGTGAAGCTCACCGTCACGAACAGCGGCGGGTCGGACACCCTGGTCAGGGAGAACTTCATCATCGTGAGGGTGGGAAACCCGCCCAAGGCGCAGTTCACCGCCTACCCCCAGGATGGAGCAGCCCCCCTGGCCGTCACCTTCCTGGACCTCTCCCGGGGATACCCGTCCTCGCGGGTCTGGGACTTCGGTGACGGAGCCAGTTCCACGGACATCAACCCCGTCCATGTCTATGAGAAGCCCGGGAAGTACACCGTGACCCTCACGGTGACAAACGACGCCGGGTCCGACACCGTGGTGCGGCACAATTTCATCACCGTGGACGGGAAGAAGCAGAAGGTCATGGGTGAAAACGAGTCCGGCCAGCAGGAGAATGAGTCCGGCGGACGGGGGAAGGAACCCACCGGCGCTGGATACACTCCGTTACCCGTGACCACACAGCGGCCACAGATCAAGATAGGGTAAGAAACGCAGGGCAGAGCCCCATCCCTCACCTTTTTTTACGGGACCCGTGTCCTGAGGATGCCGGGTCCGGTTTTTCCACGATGGCAAACGCCGCGGCGCACCGTGCGAGGACCTCCCCGGCGTCAGAATCCCTTCTCACCTCGCTTTCGGTGAAGGCGACCCTGCGTCCCTTCCTGACCACCCGGCCTGTCGCGACGAGGAGATCGTCTTTCCGGGCTCCCTTGAGGAAGGAGGTGGTCTCGGAGATGGTCGCGATCCCCTCGCCGGGTAAAACCACCGAGTAGAGGGCGAGGGCCATGGCCTCGTCGGCCATGGCGGTGAAGATCCCTCCCTGCATCCATCCCACGCCGTTGTGCATGTCCGGGCGCACCCTCATGGAGAGCCGGGCGGTCCCTTCCCCGAAGGAGTCCACGTCGATCCCCATCATCACGAAGAAGGGGTTTACCACCCGGCCCCGCTTCCTTATTTCCTCAAAATAACTCATATTCTCCCCTCTTTCTCTGGAACGCCACGGGAAAAGGATTGCGGACAGGCCGGGGATCCGGCCGCTTCTTTCCAGACCGTTCTCTGGTCCCTACGTCGCGTACTTCGCCGGGTCCGCGTCGAACTTCTTCTTGCAGCCGGGGGCGCAGAAGTAGTAGGTCTTCCCCCTGAACTCGCTCTTCATCTCCCGGACGATCTTCCTCCCGAAGGATAAATCATTGCTGGGTTGGGAGGCAGGGAAGAGGGAGTCCGGAAACAGAGTGAAATCTTCTTCACCCCATGGCTGCATGGTACAGGTAGTATCCCCTGGAATCCCCACCATTCCCCTGCGCATCATGACCCCGAAGGATCCCGATCTTCCCACGGGAGACGACGATACCTCCTCCCTGGCAGGCACCCCGGGGAAAACCCGTTCCCGACCGGAGGGCAGTCAGCACAGGGAGGCTCCCGGTTCGGCATTCGGGGCTCCGGAGACCGGTACACCGGATGCGGCGTGCAGTGAACCGGCCCTGTATGCCAGAGTATCCTCCCTCCTCGAGGAGGGAAGGCTCAGGGAGGCCGAGCACCTCCTCACCCGGGGCCTCGAGATTTACCCCGAGAGCGTGGACCTTCTCAAGGAGTTCGGGGTCCTCTACCATCTCCAGGGACGGTTCGGGAAGGCGGCGAGGACCTTCACCCGGGTGATGAACATCACCGGTGAGGGCAGGCAGTCTCTCTCCTGGAGGATCGCCTCCCTCCATCACCAGGCCCTCGATGAGCTCGGGGGAGCCGATCCGGGGCTCTCCCTTCCCACATTCGGTCGGATCCTCGCCCTCGACCCCTCAAACAGGGAAGCGCGGGCCGGGCAGATCGCCGCCCTCCGGCTCCTGGGCCGGCTGGGCGAGGCAGGCCGGTACCTGCAGGAGGGTCTTTCCCTCGACCCCCCGGGTGCCTCTATCCTCTACCAGGAGGGGTGGCTCTGCATGGACCTCGACCGGCCCGATCTCGCATCCGGGGCCTTCGAGAAGGCCGCCATCGCCGATCCGGCCTGGCCCGAGCCGGTCCTTTCGAAGGCTCTCGCCATGGAAAGACTCGGGAGGGGAACGGAGGCAGGGAAAATGCTCCGGCGGTTCGTGGAATCCCAAGGGGGTGCCCCTCACCTCCGTGCCGATCTCGGGTGGTTTCTCCTCTCCATCCGCGACCTGAAGGGCGCGAGGGAGATATTCCTCGAGCTTGCAGACCGTGAAGACGATCTCCAGGGCTTCCATGGCCTCGCCGCCCTTATGCTTGCCGCAGGAAGAATGGGGGACGCACGGGGCATCATGGAAAGGCTTGCGGGTGCCCGGCCGAGGGACCCCCTCATCCTCGTGAACACGGGCATGGTCCTTGCCCGGTCGGGGAAGGCCCGTGACCTGGCGGATGCGGCCATCGCCGTAAAGAGGGCCCTCTCCCTTTTCCCGGCATGCGGTCCCGCCCTGTCCTGCCTCGGGATCATCGCCTCCCGGCAGGGAAAACCGGACGAGGCACAGGCTCACTTCGCCGGGGCTGTGCGGCAGTCCGATCCAGCCGGGTACAGGAACCTGGGCCTCCTTGCCTGCGCCCGGGGTCGGTGGGGGCAGGCGGAGCCCCTCCTCACGCGCGCCACCGGCCTCGATCCTCTTGACGCCCGGGCGTGGGCGGGCCTGGGGGCCATCGCTCTCCAGGCGGGGAGGGCCGGGGAAGCCCTCTCCCATCTCCGGCGGGCGGCCCTCCTCGATCCCCGGGACAGCGCCATCGCGCGGGGCCTCGCCATCGCCCTTGCAAGGAGCGGGGATCCGGCCGGGTCCGAGGAGGTGATCCGAAGAGCCCTCGGGCTCACTTCCGGGCCGGAGAGATGGGTTCTCCTCCTCGAGCTGGCCGCACTGCTTGTAAGCCGGCAGGGGCCGAACGGGGATCCTGTCCTTGCCGAAGAGGCGGTTCAGTTGCTCGCCAAGGCAGGTCAGCTCCGGCCCGACGAGCCGGGGATCCTGTTTTACCTGGGGGCGGCGAAGGCCCGGCTGGGGAACCTCAAGGAGGCCCTGGAGCTCTTCGCCTCATCTATGCGGGGTGATAGGTACCGGGTCCCGGCCCAGGAGAACGGGAGGCGTCTCAAGCGGTATCTTTCCTCACGGGGGAGATTCCCCCACGGTCTCCCCGTGAGGGTTGCCCTCGCCGCACTGTTTCTCCTCCAGCTGGCAGGCCTCTGGTTCCTTTTCGCGGCGAGGCTCCTCTCCGAGGCCGGCTTTGTTTTCCTCATCGCCATCCTCTCGGGCCTCCTCGCCGTCGCCTCCCTCCTCCCCGCCCGGAACGGCGGGCGGATGAAGGAAGCCCCTCCCGAGCTCGTCCTCCCGGAGCGGAATTTCGTGCCCTTCCCGGAGGCCGACATGGTCTCTCCCCTGATCCGGCTCAGGACTGCCCTCCGGCCCCGTACGGATTCCCGTATGGAGCAATGAAACGGATCAGATCCTCTTCCTGAAACAAACCGCCGTGTCAGGGTCGGAAGGAGGGGGGCAGGGAGCTCCACCGGACCTCCCGTGAGATCCGGTGGGCCTCGCGGACCGGTGCCGGGACCCGCGAGCTGGCCGTCGTGGAAATGACCGCGGCCACCGAGGTCTCGAGATCCGTGGCAAAGCCGGCCGAGACAAAGACGGGGCGGGACCCTGCCTTCGTCCTGACCGCCATCCCCGTGATCTCCCCCCTGTCCATGATGGCATACCTCGACCCCCGGGCGGGGCCGATCTCCCCCGCGTCTCCCGAGAGGATCCGCTTTGCCACCCCGACCGTCGGGATGCCGAGGAGGAGGCCCACGTGGCAGGCTATCCCCGCGCGCCTCGGGTGGGCGCGCCCGTGCCCGTCCACGAGGAGGAGATCGGGCCTCCGGGTGAGGCCGGAGACCGCCGCCATGACGGCCGGTCCCTCCCGGAAGGCAAAGTAACCGGGAACGTAGGGGAAGGGCACCTCCCGGGAGACCCAGCACCGCTCCAGCAGGTTGAGATCGGGGAGCCCGAGGACGGCCACCGCCGCGTGTACGGTCCTCCCGTCGGGAGAATACGAGGCATCCGCGCCGGCGATGCGCATCACGCCGTCGATGGAGACGGGGGAGGCAGCCTCCACCTCCCGGGCGACGGCCTCCTGGATGGCCCTTGCCTCCTCGAGGCTCCCGGGTGCATCCAGCCGGAAGGGAACCCGCCCGCCCATACGGGGAGACCTACTCACGCCTTGCCCGGATCGAGGCCGCGTGGGCGTGGAGGCCCTCTGCCGTGGCGATGGTCTCGACCGCGTCGCCGATGGCCTCGAGCCCTTCCCGGGAGAGGATCTCCACCGAGGAGGTCTTGCAGAAGTGGTTCACGTCGAGGCCCGAATAGAGCCTCGCGTACCCCGCGGTGGGGAGGACATGGTTTGTCCCGACCGCGTAGTCCCCGCAGGCCACCGCCGAGTACCTGCCGACGAAGATGGCCCCCGCGTGCCGTACCCGGGAGAGGACCGGGAGGGGATCCTTCACCTGGATGGAGAGGTGCTCGGGGGCGATCCCGTCCGAGGCCGCCACCGCCTCGTCCAGGTCCTTCACGAGGACGTACCCGCAGTTCTCGAGGGACTCCGCGAGGATCTCCTTGCGGGGTTCCTTCCCCGCGAGCCCCGCCACCTGCTTCCCCACCTTCTCCGCGAGGGCCCGGTCGGGGGTGATGAGCACGCAGGCGGCCCGGGGATCGTGCTCGGCCTGGGCGAGGATGTCCCAGGCGAGGATCCGGGGATCGGCGCTGTCGTCGGCGATGATGGCGATCTCGCTCGGGCCGGCCGGGAAATCGATCTCCGCCTCCTCCCGGAGGAGGACCTTGGCCATCGTGACAAAGACGTTCCCCGGCCCGACGATCTTCTGCACCTGGGGGATGGTCTCCGTCCCGAGGGCCATGGCCGCAACGGCCTGCGCCCCGCCGGAACGGTAGATCTCCCTCACCCCCGCGATGTCCAGGGCGACGAGGGTCATGGGGCTCACCGGGGGCGGGGAGCAGGCGCAGATCTCCCGCACCCCGGCGACCCGTGCGGGAACGGCGCACATGAGGGCCGAGGAGGGATACGCGGCCCGCCCGCCGGGGACGTAGATCCCGATCCTGTCGAGGGGCGTTGTCTTCATCCCGAGGACGACCCCGGGCTCCACCTCCTGGAGCCAGAGGTCCCGGGGGCGCTGGAGCTCGTGGAACCGGGTGATCCGGGCCTCGGCCTCCACGAGGGCCTCGGTAACTGCGGGGTCAACCTCGCTGTACGCCGCTTCCCGCTCCTCGTCCGAGACCGCGATCTCGGTGAGCTTCACGTGCCGGGAGAGGGCCCGGAGGGCCGTGTCGCCCTCGGCCCTCACCCTCCCGATGATCTCCTGGACCTGCGCCCGCACGTCCTCCATGCTCTGCTTCCGGGAGGCGACCCAGGCCCCGACCTCGAGCTCCTTCCACATATGCCCGGAGAATCGACCGGGAACCTGTTTAAGATTTCCGGGACCCGGGTCAGGGAGAACCGGAACAATCTTCGGCCAAGGTGGTCACCATTATCGCGGGAAAACAGGATTAGATCGGGGAGACATCCCCCGAACAGGTGCAGTTGAAGGGGGCCTTGGTGCATCCATCGGGGGTGAGCGGCGTGAAGAGGCTCTTCCCGTACTTTTCCACCCCGTAATTCCCGACGAACTGCCTGCCCTCGTCGGAGACGAGCCAGTTGATGAACCGGTCGGCCTGGACGATGTTCACGTTCGAGTTCACCGAATGATTCACAGCGATGGCGCTGTATCGGTTCAGGAGCGAGGTACCCTTCGTAATGAGGGGGACGAGGTTCAGCTGGCTCTTGAAGGCAAGGAAGGTCCCTTCATCGGTGAGGGTGTACGCCCCCTTCTGGCCGGCGACGGTCAGGGTCTCCCCCATGCCCTTCCCGAGGGAGAGGTACCAGGATCCCGATGTCGCCACGTCCCTCGTGTAGTTGAAGCCTGCACCCTTCCAGATGTTCTGCTCGGCGGAGTGCGTACCGGACTGGTCGCCCCGGGAGGCGAAGAAGACACCGGGGGTGTTGTTCAGCCCGAGCGTCCGGATCTTCGTGAAGGCCGCCTCGGGGGTGAGGTTGGCGATGCCTGCCGGGTCAGAGGCCGGCCCGACGATCTCGAAGTAGTTGTACGCAAAGCACCGCTGGTTGACACCCAGGCCCTTGTCGATGAAGGCCTTCTCCTGGGAGGGCGAATGCACGAGGAGGAGGTCACAGTCTCCCCGGGTCGCGACCTGGATGGCGATACCGGTTCCCTGGGAGGTGATCTTGAGGTGAATCCCGGTCTGGTTCTCATAGAGGTCCTGGACCGCATTGAGGAGACCGGTGTCATAGAGAGAGGTCGTGGTTGCGATGAGGAGGGTGTTCGGTGAGTGAACGACGGGGGTTGGAGTCGCGGCCACCGTGGTCGCCGAGGGTGTCGGGTTCGCCGGCACGGTCTGGGGCTGGGTGCACCCTGATAGGAGGATCGCCGTCAGGATCACGATACCGAGCAGGCATCCCAGACAATGTTTTCTCGTAGACTTCATGAGGCAGATTAATGCCTATGAAGTTATTTAACATTTATCATTTGTTTACCACAATGTGGACGGATCTCGGGGTAGAGGGATTTCCCCTCTCCTTCGAAACCGAGATATAGGGTGGAGAGGCTTGATCGATCGGGAGACAGGTAGATGGCGGGCGAGATTGCTGACGGGTTCATCCAGGCTATCCAGCTCATCGTGACCGGGAATCCCGAGGTGATGCGGATCACGCTCCTCTCCCTGGAGATCTCCCTTGCCGCTACCATCCTTTCGGCCTCGATCTCGATCCCTGCGGGTGCCCTCCTGTATTACCATGAGTTTTTCGGGAAACGAGTGCTCGTGAATATCCTGCAGACGCTCTACGCCCTGCCCACGGTGCTCGCCGGGCTTCTCCTCTTTCTCCTGATCTCGCACCAGGGTCCCCTCGGCTTCCTGAGCCTTCTCTATACCCCCTACGGCATGGTCATCGCCCAGATGATCCTGGTCCTCCCCCTCATCACCGGGCTCACCTTCTCGACCCTGAGCGGGATCGATCCGGCGATGCGCTCCACCGTCCTGTCCCTTGGTGCGACGAAGATCCAGTCGATCGGAACCCTCATCCTTGAAACGAGGTTCGGCATCCTCGCCGCCGTGATCCTCGGCTTCGGCCGGGCCATCTCCGAGGTGGGGGCCGCCATGATCATCGGCGGGAATATCCGGGGGTACACCCGGGTCCTCACCACGGCCATCTCCCTCGAAACCTCCATCGGGGATTTCGCCCTTGCCATCGCCCTCGGCATTGTCCTCCTCGGGGTCGCCTTGCTCGTGAACATCGCCCTGAACCTCATCCAGTCGGGGTCTGTCCTGAAGAACACCTGGATATCATGATACGCGGGTGAGGCATGGACGCGATTGAGGCTCAAGGCCTCTCCAAATCATACGGAGAAAAAAGGATCCTCAGGGAGATCACCCTCTCGATTCCCGGGGGCAGGATCTTCGGTCTCATCGGCCCGAGCGGGGCAGGAAAGAGCACCCTCCTCCGCCTCCTCGATCTCCTTGAGCCCCCGACCGGAGGGAGGCTCTCGATCCTGGGAGAGGATGCCCTCCCGCCGAGTTCCCGGTTCCAGCTCCGCAGAAGGATGGGGATGCTCCTTCAGAAGCCCGTCATCTTTAACCGGACCGTCCATGAAAATATCGCGATCGGCCTGAAGTACCGGCACGAGAGCAGGGACAGGATCGAGAGCCGGGTGAGGGGCGTGCTTCACGATGTGGATCTCCCCGGCTATTCCCCGCGTCCTGCACGTACGCTCTCCGGGGGAGAGATCCAGAGGGTTGCCCTCGCCCGGGCCCTGGTCACCGATCCCGAGATCCTCTTCCTCGATGAACCTACCGCGAACCTCGATCCCCCTTCCGCCGAGAACCTTGAGGAGATCATCCTGCGCCTGAACCGGGAGAAGGGGATGACCCTCGTCATGAGCACCCATGACATGCTCCAGGGACAGCGACTTGCCGGGAGCATCGGAGTTCTCATGGGGGGGACCCTCACCCAGGTAGGGAATTCTCTCGAGATCTTCCAGAGGCCGGCCTCGAAGGATATCGCCAGGTTCGTAAAGGTCGGGAACATCCTCTCCGGCCTCGTCACAGAGAACAGGGAGGGTGAGGTCATCGTTGACGTCTCCGGAAAGGTCTTCCGGGCAGTCGCCACACTGCAACCAGGAACGAGGGCGATCCTTCTCTTCCGCTCGGAGGATGTAACCATCGATCTCGCCGAGGGCGTGAAGTCCAGCGCGCGGAATGTCTTCCCGGGGAGGATAAAGCGGGTTGTAGCCCTGAGACCCGTCGTCCAGGTCGTCATCGACTGCGGTATCGAAATCATGGCCCTCGTCACCGCCAGTTCAGCAGAGGACCTCGGCCTCTCCGAGGGAAGAGAGGTCAGGGTATCGGTGAAGGCGACCGCCATCCACGTGCTGCCCGAGACGTGAAGGGACCCGTGGCCTACAGTTTTCCCGGTGGATCTATCGCATATATCCCTCCAAAACACCAGATCTATGGTAGCCTTTTCCAGGGAGAGCCTGCATGGAGATCACCGTCCTTGCGAGCGGGTCGAAGGGGAATTGCATCCTCGCCTCCGGAGAGGACGGTGCCCTCCTTGTGGACTGCGGTATCCCGGCCCGGGAGGTTCTCGCGAGACTCACCGCCGCGGGGAAGGATCCGGATCCCATCGGGGGCATCCTCCTCACCCACGAGCACATAGACCATGTCAGGGGGGTCTGGGCTCTCGCCCGGAAACTGAAGGTCCCGATCTGTGGAACGGAAGGGACCCTGCTGGAACTCCCCCGGGAGGCCTCCCGGGGGCACTGCCCATCCCTCCACACCGTGCACCCTTCCGAGCCCTTCGAGCTCGGTGGGTTTACCCTTGAAGCCTTCCCCACCTCCCACGATGCCCGGGAGCCCTGCGGGTACTACGTCGGTGAGAAGGGATGCCGGTTTGCCTTCTGCACGGACACCGGGTTCCTCGGCCCCTCCCTCGTGAGCGGGCTCTCGCGCTGCGACGGGGTCCTCCTCGAGAGTAACCACTGCCCGGAGATGCTCCGCACAGGTCCTTACCCGGAATCCCTGAAGCGGAGGATCCGGTCCCGCCGGGGTCACCTCTCCAACGTGGCCGCGGCGACATGCCTACGTGAGATCGCGGGAGACGTCGGGGCGGTGATCCTCGCCCATCTTTCGGAGATCAACAACACGCCGGAAAAGGCCCTCGCTTCGGCGAGGGAGGGGCTGGCCTTCTACCTCGGGGATGTGGAGATCCTCGTCGCACGCCAGCACGTGTTCACCCCGACCCTGACGCTATAGGGTTGACCTTCCGCCCCCCGAATACGAATCCCGTCAAACTAACACCTGAGGGATCTGCAAATCAGCGGACGCTCCTGGGGACTCGCTTCGCTCGCCCCCGCCGCTTTGGCGCCCCGAGTGAGGATAGCCCGTTCATTCCGTACACCGCCTCACCATGAAGGTCACTGACACCGGGGGATGCCCGTGTGGCGGGGTGGCGTAGTCCCCCGAGAGCACCCCAATAAAAAAGATCAGAATGGTCTCATTCAACTATCTGCAGCTGTTCGGGTGGTCTTTATATTTGGGATACAGATAAAGGGTGGAGGAAAGGGATAGCTCGATGCTCTTCCGGGAGTTCGCGGAGATCTGCGAGAGGCTCGAGGCGATCTCGGGCCGGCTCGAGATGATCGACCTCCTTGCCCAGGATCTGCCCCGGCTCGACGACCGGGAGCTCCCCGTCTTCGTCCGGTTCATCATGGGCCGGATCTTCCCCGACTGGTCCCCTCTCAAGCTCGGGATCGGCCCGAACCTCCTCTACGAGGCGGTGGCCTACGTGGTGGGGAAGAAGAGGGAGGCCGTGGAGACGAAGGTCTCCGCCGAGGGGGACGTGGGGATGGCCGTGGAGCTCCTTCTCGTGGGAAAGACCCAGACCTCCTTCTTTTCCGAGGAGATGACCATCGGGGATGTCTCGGCCGCCTGCGAGGCCATCGCCCTCTCAGAGGGGAAGAAGTCCCAGCGGGAGAAGCTCCTCGCCGTGCGGAAGCTCTTCGCGAGCGTCCAGCCCCTGGAGGGGAGGTACCTGGCCCGGCTCATCCTCGGTGAGCTCCGGATCGGGATTGGGGAGGGGAACGTCCGGGACGCCATCGCGAAGGCCTTTTCCTTGGAGCCGGGGGAGGTCGACCATGCCTACCAGGCGATGAACGACCTCGGGGAGGTGGCCCGCCTCGCCCGGCAGGGGAGGGAGGCCCTCTCCGCCGTCCGCATCGAGATCTTCCGGCCGGTGAAGATGATGCTCGCCCAGCAGGGCTCCATCTCGGATATGGTCTCGGAACACGGGAAGGTCGCCGCCGAGTACAAGTATGACGGGACCCGGATCCAGTTCCACAAGAAGGGGAACGAGGTCCGGGTCTACTCCCGGAAGCTCGAAGAGGTGACGAAGGCCATCCCCGACGTGGTCACCCGGCTCCTCGCCGCCACGAAGAGAGATGTGATCCTGGACGGGGAGGCGGTCGCGATGAAGGGCGGGAGGCCCATGCCCTTCCAGTTTGTGCTCCGACGGTTCCGCCGGAAGTACGACATCGAGGAACAGGCGGGAAAGATCGAGCTCGTACCCTACATCTTCGATATCCTTGTACTCGACGGGGAGACCCTCATCGACCTCCCCTTCCGGGAGCGGAGGAAACACCTGGAGGAGGCCCTCAAGGACCACATCGCCCCCCAGCTGGTGAGCGACGAACCGGCGGCCCTTGAAAAGTTCTACAACGAGGCCCTCGACGCGGGGCAGGAGGGGATCATGGTGAAGGACCTGGACTCCCGGTACCAGCCCGGCGTCAGGGGCAAGCACTGGATCAAGGTGAAGCCGGAGGTGGACACCCTGGACCTCGCGGTTATCGGGGGCGAGTGGGGCGAGGGAAGGAGGGCCCACTTCTTCGGCTCCTTCCTCCTCGCCTGCCAGGACGGGGGGAGGCTCCTCCCCGTGGGCAAGGTGGCGACGGGAATCACCGACGAGATGCTCGCGACCATCTACGAGGTTATGAAGGATCTCGTCGTGTCCGAGAAGGGGAAGGAGATCACCTTCGAGCCCCAGGTGGTTTTCGAGGTCGGATACTCCGAGATCCAGACCTCCCCGAACTATGCGAGCGGGTTTGCCCTCCGGTTCCCCCGCTTCATCCGGATCCGGGACGACAAGGGTGTGGACGAGATCGAGACCCTCGAATCCATCAGGTCACGGTTTCGGCGCCAATCGCCGTCCGGATGACCCAGTACCGCTTCCTCTCCTCGTCACCCTCGACATAGGCATAGTACTGGGAGTAAAGCCCGTCGATCTTCTGGAAGATGACCTCGCCGTTGAAGTCGGTGTACCGGTTGTAAACCTTTGCCCCCTCCTTGTGCTTCAGGATGACCTTCACGTCCGGGGAAGGCTGGTTCGTGAGCCGGTCGATGACCCTGAAGGTGACGGTGGGGGTGAGGGGCTCCCGTCCCCTGGTCATCACCTCCTTGAAGGTGGTATCCTCGCTGGTCTTGATGATCTCGTAGAAGGAGGTCTTGGGGAGCTTCCAGATCAGGATCACACCGATGATGATGAGAGCCGCGCCCCCGGCGATGAGGACGCCGAGGAGGATGTCCTGGAGATAGGGGGTATAGTCGGCCGTGCCCGAGAGCAGGTCGAGGGCCGGCTGGAGGAGGTACTGGACCTCGTTCGAGATAGGAACTGCCCACTCCTCCGCGGCGGCGTAGGTGATGTCCCCGATGGCCGTCGCCCATGCGAGAACGACCGCCGAGGCGAGGAACAGGAACCCGGTCGCGATGAAAAGGAGGGAGAGGAGGAAACCGGCGGCCGTTCCCACGAATTCCACGACGCTGTACCTCCTCCGCAGGACCCGGTTCGCGCCCGTGAAGACGAGGAACACGAGGAGAAGTCCGGCGAGGACGGGGAGGTAGTACAGGAAGGCGAAGTCCAGGAGGCGGATGCCCTCCTCCGGAAGGGCGGAGGTCTCCTGGGCAGCCCCGAGGGCGGCGAGGAGGGGGAGGAGGAGGGGCAGGAAACGGGACCGCTCCATACTATGACATTTCCTGCAAAGGTTAATAAGGTTCATCCTCCCCGGAGAGGGGGCCGTCGGCGTTTCCGGGCCTGGATCAGCCTTTCTTTTTCTGCGGTTCCTCCGCCGGGGCGGGGACCGGTGGATCACCCGGCACCGGTTCCCCAGGATGGCAAGGGCCCGGGCCACCCAGTCCTCCCAGGCGATAATCTCGTCCTGGTTGTGCCCGGCGAGCTCCCGCCCGGCCTCGTCATCGCTTCCCCCGGAGACCTCTGCTATCACCGAGCCCGGCGGGAAACTGGAGACGAGAAGGTCGTCCCGGTCCCCATCCACCACCCCGAACACGGGGATACCCAGGTGAGAGCAGATATGGCCGCAGACGGAGGTCGTGTCATCCCCGATGGCAAGGACCCCGCAGGTATCGGGGGTGAGGAACCGGTACAGGTCATGCCCGCGGTGGTCGATGACGACGACCCTCCCGGCCGCAGGCGCCGGCCCGCCCGCCCGGGGGGGGACCCCCCGGATGCGTCCGCTCTTGCACCATGCCCGGCCGAGATCGATATCCCCGAGCCGGGAGAGCTTTTCCAGGCCATGGGCCTTGGGCCGGAGGCCCGAGACCACCCGTATCCTTCCCTCGCTCTTTCGGAGAACGACCGTCCCCGCGGTGGCGGTCCCGATGACGATCCCCTCGACGAGAACCGCCTCGCCGGGGATGCAGCCCCGGATCTCCCGTTCCGCACTCTCCTCCTCCCGGCCCGCCGTTGTTTCCGTGAAGGAGAACCCGGTCTCCCCGGCGAGGAGCCGGGCGAACTCCCGGCTCCTTCCGCTCCCGTTCCAGAGAAAGACGGTCCGGGAGGAGCACTCCAGCTGGACGAGGGGGCGGCCCCGGGGGAGCCGGGAGGCGACGATCTCCCCGAAGATCCTCCCGGACTCCGGGGTCTTGCCCCGGTTCACGAGGAACACCCTTCTTTCGGTCCTGTCCAGGGGGGCCCCTTTCCCCGGTCCAGAGGGGCCCCTTCCCCCCTGGACAGGAGGAGCCGCTTCGCGCCTCCTCCTCCCCGAGACAGCCCCGGCTCCTTCGGCGCCGGGTCTCCCTTCAGGACCCGGGATCCTCTCCAGAGGGGCCCTTTTCCCCCCCGGACGATCCCGGTTCCCTTCGGGACCCGGGATCCTCCCGATGACCGAGCTCGGGATCCCGCCGTCGATGATGACCGGAAGGCCCGATTCCTCTGCGGCGGTCCGGGCCATCACCCCCGCGACGACCGTCTCCCCGGGGCCGAGGAGGTCCTGGAGGAGGGCGACGTCCCCCCGGTCAAAGGCCTCCGGACCGTGCACGACCATGACCGCATCGGCAAAGCGCCCCGGACCGGTCCGCCTCCGACCCCGCTGTCCCCGTCCCGATGGCATCCGTCCCCCCGGATCAACCGAAGCCTTCCTGCTCCTTCCCCTTTGCCTGTGCCATCTCGAGCATCTCCCCGGCGACGGAGACGAGGCGGAGCCACATGTTGAGGGCCGCCCGGAGGGCCGGGATGTCCCCGGCCGCGATGGAAACGACAAGGATGTCCCCCTGCTCGAGGGTCACCCGCGCCTTCGTCCTCGGGTTGATCTCCCCCCTCTCGGGGGCGAGGGCCTGGAAGATCTCCCCGGCCCGGTCAGACCTGAAGGAAAAGGAGGCCGTGTGCCTCATGCCTCACCCGGCACGAGGAGGGAGATACGCCTCCCCTGGATGCCATCGAGGACAACGGTATCAGGGAGATCCCCTTCCAGGCTCACGGGGAGAAGGGGAGAGAGGGTGGAAAAAAGTTCGCGATCGCCGGTAAAGAGCCCCTTTCTCAGGGGGCCTGCCCGGGATTCCTCCCTGACCTCCGGGAACCGGAGGATGGCGGCATCCTCTGACCCGCTGAGGATCTGCGTCCGGATCCCTTTCCCGTCCCGGCTGAGGACGAGCACGATCCCTCCGGAGAAGGGAGGCCGGGACAATCCGCCTTTCCCCCGGGTGACGTACGTACCCCCGGTGGCGAAGGCGAAATCCCTCCCGATCCGGCGTACGAGGGGGTCGGCCCTCCGGGAGGTGGTGACCGTGATCATCGGGCCTTGAGATCCTTGATCCCGGCCCCGCGTTCCTTGAAAAGGATCCGGTGACCGCAGTACGGGCACCGGACGTTCACGTCAATCTCGACCTTGTGCTTGCACCGGGCGCACTTGTATACTCCGGGCATTCGGGGCCTACTCCTCCGGGACCTGCGGCTTCTCGATGGATCGCTGGGCGATCCGGAAGGTGGGGGTCTGGGGGACGTACGCACCGCCGGCGAACTTGTACCCACACTTCCGGCACTGCCAGATGCCCGTCCCCTTCCGCCTCACCGCGACCTGGTCGCAGCTCGGGCAGGTGTGGGTGGCGCGGGAGATATCCTCGACCTCCACGACCCGCTTCCGGATGAACCTGCCGTACCGAGGGCCGAACCGGCCGGCACTCCTCGATACCCTTCCCTTGGATCCCTGCTTGGTGGTGCTCATTCTCGATCCTCCCCGGATATGTCCCTCTAATTTTGACCTCTCCCTTCATATACTTAATCGGGGCGCCGGTCAGATCACCCGGGTCTGCCCCGTGCCCTTCGTGATCTTCCTCACCAGGTTCTCGAGCTCCTGCTGCATGCCCCCCGGGATCTTCACCACGCAGATCCAGGAGCCATCCTTCTGCCACTCCTCCTGCTCGATCCGGGCAAAGGAATCGATGTCCCCATAGGCCCGGGCCGCGTGCTCCGCCGGGATCTTGACCGCCACCCGGACCTCCTCGAACCTGATGGGGATGAGGGGGCGCAGCGCCTTCATGGTATCGGCCACGAGATCGTCGAGGGGCCGGAAGGGGTCGATGGACACCTTCGCCTCCTCCATGGCCATCTCGATCCGGGCCGGGGGATGGGGGAGGCCGGTCTGGGGGTTGATGGCATGCCGGGCGATGAAGGTGATGACCTGCCCCCTCTTCTCTGCCAGGAGCTCCTTCCGCTGCTCGGCGGTGAGGTGGATCTCGCCCTTCTCGATGATCCGCCGGGCGATGGTGGAAAAATCGGTGGTCTGGAAGACCTTCTGGAGGGACTCGTCCGAGGACTTCTCGGCCCGGGAGGCGTTCTCGAAGATGAAGATGGCGGCGACGGCGTCCTCGATGTCCACGGGCTCGCCGTGCCGTATCTTCACCGCGAGGTCGGGGTCCACGAGGATCTCGAACCGCTCCCCGTGGGTCTCGAGCCGGGCGACCACCGCCCGGTCCAGGGGGATCATGCCGCGCCGGTCTTCTCAAACTGTTCGACGAAGGAGGCGACCTCGTCCCGGGTCATCTTCCGGAATGCCCCGGCCTTCTCCTCCACGATGCCGATCTCCACGGTGTTCACGTCGAACTTCCCCTCGGTCGCCGCATGGAGGGCCTTTAACCCGAGGAGGATGGCCTCCTTGCAGCCGGCCTCCGGGTTGTACTCCTCCTCGAAAACCTTCATGACCGCGGGCCGGCCGGTCCCGATCCCCGTCGCCTTGTACTCGAGGAGGGTCCCGCTCGGGTCGGTCTCGAAGAGCCGGGTGGTGCCGTCCGAGACCCCGGCGATGAGGAGGGCCGTCCCGTAGGGCCGGGCGCCCCCGAACATGGTGTAGGTCTGCATGTGGTCGCAGAGCTTCTTTGCGAGGGTCTCGACGTCGATGGCCTCGTTGTAGGAGACCCGGTTGATCTGGCACTCGACCCGGGCCCGGTCCACGAGGGCACGGGCGTCCCCGACGAGGCCGCTACTCGCAACCCCGATGTGCTCGTCGATCTTGAAGATCTTCTCGATGGAGGAGGGCTCGAGGAGCCGTGTCGCCACCCTCTTGTCCACGATGAGGACCACGCCGTCGGTGCACTTGATACCCACCGCTGTCGTCCCCCTCTTCACCGCCTCGCGGGCGTACTCCACCTGGTAGAGCCTTCCGTCGGGGGAGAAGACCGTGATCGCCCGGTCATATCCCATCTGGTACTGGGGTTGCATCACCTCACCTCTCCGTCTTCGTCAGCGAAAAACAACAATTCCTGACCTTTAATTCCTTTTTCGATCAAATCAACCTTTTGACCCGGATAGGCCCGCGCGAGGAAGGTCCGGCCCCCGATCCCGACCTGTTTCTCCCAGAGGATCCCGGGCTTTGGGTTCGCCCGGCTCCGGATGGCGTGGAGGGTTCCGCTCGTCGCGAGGCTCCTCATCGCGACCCGCACGTCCCCGACCTTCGTGATGGTGGCGAGGGCCGTCGAGAGCCGGTCCTCGGTTCCCCGGCGGCACCGGAGGATGGCATGCCCCTCCCAGGCCATCACCGAGGGGGAGATCTCCGAGGCGGCCACGTCCCCCCAGAGGGAGGTGCAGGCCTCGACCACCGCGGCGTACACCTCGCGGGGATCGGGGGAGGCTCCCTCGGGCACGAACCGGGCGAGGAGGTACCGCCGCCTCTCCCGGTGGGAGGGAAGCTCGCTCACGTCCGCACCACCTGGACGGGGGATCGCCCGGCGAGGATCGAATCGAGAGAGGAGAGGGCGCCCGTCACCTCGGCCTCCTCCATGCCGAAGAGCCGGGCGAGGAGGACGATGTCCCGCACCGACCGCTGTCCCAGGATGGACCGGGCGTTGGACGCGAGGGTGAGGGGGAAGTGGTACCGCCGGTGGAGGTCGAGGAGGTCCCTGTACCGGGAGATCGCCCTCTGCCGCCTGATGCCCCGGTCTCCGATGAGGGGCGAGAGGTCGAGCTCCACGGCGACCCCCTTCGCCTCCGCCTCGCGGGCCGCGACGTAGTTGAAGGCCCCCCGTGCGGACAGGTGGATACCCCGGAGTACCCGCACTCCCCGGAGCCCGATGACCCCCCGGTTGAAGGCGAGATCCCCCGAGTTTACCATCACCACGCCCTCCCCCCGCGCGATTCCCTGGAGCCGGGAGACGACCTCCCTCACCGAGGATGCGCTGATGATGTTCCCACGGAGTACACCGGGAACCTCCCCGGTTCCCCCGGCGGCGACCACCTGGTCAAACCCGAGCTCCCGGGCCTCGAGGGCCATACGCCGGAGGGAGGAGTCTCCTGCCGGGTAGGGGTGGATGCACCCGTCGATGAGAGGCATAGGGGTCGGAAAAAATAGGGTTATTTCCCGCGGTTTGCGTGGGAGCGGATGCTCGGCCGGTTCTTCTCGGTGCCGATGCCCCGCCTCCGCATGCCGCGGCCCTTCTTACCGGCGCTCGTGAGGCCGCGTTCCGCCCGGCCCCGGTGTCCGCGTTCTCCGGCCCAGGAGAGCTGCGGGTCCCTCCGGATGGAGGGGTGGTGGCCGTCCACGAGGATCACCTCGTACCACCGGTGCCGGCCGTCCTCGCCCACCCAGTAGGAGTTGAGTACCTCCATGTTCGGGAACTTCCGGGAGGCCTTCTCCTCGGCGATCCGCTGGAGACTCTTAGCCGGGGTCTTCTTCCGCATCCCCATGTGGGCTGTCCGGCGGCCCCTGACGTACCGGCTCGCCCGCCGGCCGCCGCGGTGGACCTTCACCCGGGCCACGGCGACGCCCTGCTTCGCCTTGTACCCGAGGGCATGGGCGCGGTCGATCCGGGTGGGCCGGTCCACCCTGACGACGGTCCCCTCATCGCGCCACTGCTGCATCCGCTCCCAGAGGAGGTCCGAGACACCGGATGTATCGGCATGCTTCCACGCCTCCCGTACGTAGGAGTACATCGATCGTACCATGGTTTCCTCACCTCAAGGTTCAGCCGGTAACGGCCACATTCCTTTCCCAGGGACGTATCCCGTGGTTCTGTATAGATCTGCCGGGATGGTATAAAAGCCTCTGTCCCTACCCCTTTTTCTTCGAGAGGACCCGGATCCCGTCGATCCCGGTCTCCGGGTACTGGCCCGCCGAGTCCTTCTCCGCGGACTTGACCATATCCCAGATGGTGAGGAGGGCCACCGATACCCCCGTGAGGGCCTCCATCTCCACGCCGGTCGGACCCCGGGACCGGACCCGGACCGTCGCCCGGATGAACCCCTCGCCATCTGCGAAATCCACCTCGATCCCCGAAAGCGGGATGGGATGGCAGAGGGGGATGATGCGCGGGGTCTCCTTCACCGCGAGGATGGCGGCGACCCGCGCGGTGGCGAGGACATTTCCCTTGATCACGGTCCCCTCGCGGATGGCGCGCAGGGTCTCACCCCGGAGGCGAATCTTCCCCTCGGCCACCGCCTCCCGGGCCACCTCATCCTTTCCCGAGATGTCCACCATCTGCACCCTGTCCCCCTTCACGTGGGTAAACTCAGCCATTCCCTGTCCTCCCTGCAAAGAGGACCGCGGGTATCTCGTTCACGAGATCGCTCGCGGTCATTCCGTCTCCCAGGCGCTGGGCCGCGAGCATCCCCGCCGAGCCGTTCACGTAGGCGGCGATGCAGGCTGCCTCGAAGGCAGGCAGCCGGCAGAGGAGAGCCCCGGTGACCCCGGCGAGGACATCCCCCGTCCCGGCTACCGCCATGGCGGGCGAGCCGGTCGGGTTGAACCGCACCCGGGTCCCGTCGGAGATTACGTCCACCGGGCCCTTGAGAACGACCACGCCTTCCTTCGCCGCGTCGCGGACCGCCCGGCCCCGGGGAACAAGGTCCTCCGGCGGTCTCCGGCCGGTCATGCGCTCGAACTCCCCTGCATGAGGTGTGTACACGGCCTCTCCCGCCACGGGCATCGGCCGGGGCAGGGGCAGGCGAAGGGCATCGGCATCGTACACTGCCTTTCTCGCGGCCTCGGCGACAGCGAGAACCACGTCATGGCTCTCCGTTCCGAGACCGTTCCCCACCACCACCGAGTCGGCCCTCTCCACGAGCGGGAGAAGCCGTTCGAGGTGGCCTGTGGTGATCCGTTCCCCCTCCAGGCGCTCGTAGATGAGGTCAGGTACCGGTTCGAAGGCGGGTGATGCGATCCGCACGATATCGGCGCCGGCCCGGAGAGCCCCGAGCCCGGCGAGCCAGGGGGCGCCCTGGTAGGGCCCGCCGCCGATGACCAGCACCTCGCCGTTCTCCCCCTTCCGGGCCTTCGGTCCCCTCCTCGGGACCAGGGTGAGGTCGCCGGGCCCCATGAACACCTCGGCCGCGAGGGGGATGCCGATGTCCGCAACCCCGGCTCCCTCGGTCTTTGCCCGGTGGAAGCTCAGGATCCGGGTGGCCCGCATCCCCGGGGTGGGGATGTCCGCGGCGATGATGGGAGCGGCGGAGGCGCTCGCCAGTTCCACGCAGCGGGAGACAGGTTCCCGGGTCACCCCCGATGCCCCGGTTCCGAGAAGTGCGTCGACGATGACCTCCACCCCGGAAAAGAGGGGGGAGAGGAGCTCCACGTCGGATGCGCACTTCACCGGGTGAAGAGATACCGCCGAACCGGCGAGTGCGCGGAGCTGCACCTCCGTCTCATGGGCAAAGGGACCGTCCGAGGCGTAGATGAGATGGGTTTCGAGATGCTGGAGGTAGCGCGCGGCGACCATCCCGTCACCCCCGTTTTTTCCCCTCCCGCAAAGGACGAGCACCCTCGATGGTGAGCCTTCGAGGGCCATGGCGGCGAGGGCCTTTCCCGCGCTCTCCATCATCTGGAGGGATCCCACTCCAAGGGTGACGGCGTTCCCCTCCACCGCCCGCATCCGCGCCGCGCTCACAAGACCCTTTTCCAGGAACTCCCGCATCTCCGGTTCCATTCCAGCTCCCCTTTATCCAGCATGGGGCAGAGGGACGGAAAAAAGTGTCCCCTCGCACCATAATCAGTCCGTGCAGGCCCTGGGCGGGGATGGACCCGGGCTATCCCCCGGCCCCGCTCTCCTCGTCCTCGAAGGAGAAGAGACCGTCCACCGTCGTTCCCAGGGCTCGTGCAACGGAGTGGGCGAGCCGCAGGGAGGGGTTGTATTTTCCCTTCTCCAGGAAGACGATGGTCTCCCGTCGGACCTGCACCTTCCCGGCGAGTTCCTCCTGGGTGAGCCCGAGGCTGTTCCGGTATTCCTTTATCCTTGTCTGCATGAAAGCCTCCCCGGGTGTCGATGGTTATTCCACATCTCCCTTCCTGAAAAGGTACATCTGGAAGGCAACCGCCGACAGTGCCATCACGACCAGGGACACGCCGATGGCGGTCCCGGTCGCGAGCATCACCACCCTGAAATGGTCCAGCAGGAAGAGGACCCACATGAAGGAGATGGAGAGGAGCCAGGAGTAACTCATCCCCCATGCCCCGATTCTTCTCGAGCGCTCATCCTGCTCGGCGGTGTTCCCGAACTTTTTCCACCGGCTCACTCCGGTGACGAGGAAGGCCAGCCCGGCCGCCAGGAGAACGGTCGGAAGGATGCTGTCACCTGATGGATTCAGGAGGAGCTCGGCAATGCCCCA
>DATGDI010000234.1:0-9747 GCA_035310965.1 Methanomicrobiales archaeon | reverse complement strand
GCCCGAGATCCGTCTCGTCGGTACCGCTCACGTATCGGCCCAGAGTGTCGAGGAGGTGAAAAAGGCCATCGAGGAGTGGCACCCGGACATCGTCGCCGTGGAGCTGGACCTCGGCCGGTTCCAGGCGCTCAGGAAAGAGTCCCATGACCCCACCGTGGCCGAGGTGCTCGAGGTCAGGAACTTCAACCAGCTCCTGATCCAGTGGATCCTCTCCTACCTCCAGCGGAGGATCGGGATCGATGTCGGGGTGGAGCCGGGGGCCGAGATGAAGGCGGCCATCGCCGAGGCGGAGCAGCGGAGGATCCCCGTCTCCCTCGTGGACCGGGACATCCGGCTCACCCTCCTCCGGTTCTGGCAGTCCCTCGGCATCATCGGGAAGATCAAGATGTTCTTCGCCCTCATCATCTCCATCGCCGAGGTGGACGAGTTCGAGAAGGTGGACATCGAGAGCATGAAGGACCAGTCGGTCATCGACATGGTGATGGAGGAGTTCAGGAAGTTCTCCCCCGAGGGTGCGAGGTCCCTCATCGACGAGAGGGACGCCTTCATCGCCCACAACCTGATCCGGCTCTCGGAGCAGAACATCCCCCGGATCCTTGCGGTGGTGGGTGCGGGGCATATCCACGGGATCCAGGGGTACCTGGACAACCCCTCGGCCCTTCCGCCCATGGAGTCCCTCACCCGGCAGCCGAAGCCCTTCCCCTGGGCGACGGTCTTCGGGTTCGCCGTGACAGCCCTCTTTCTCCTCCTCCTCGCGGCCATCGGGTTCTCGGGCGTTGGGCTGGGCACACTTCTCTACGCTTTCCTCTTCTGGGTGGTCATCCATGGCGTCCTTGCCGCGGCCTTCACCGTCGCTGCGGGGGGGCACCCGTTCTCGGCCCTCACCTGCCTCGGGGTGGCCTGGATGACCTCCTTAAACCCCCTCCTCCACGTCGGGTGGATCGCCGCCGCCGTGGAGGCGAAGGTGAGGAGGCCCCAGGTCGCGGACTTCCGTCGGATCTACGAGGCCGAGACCCTCACCGAGATGGCCCGGATCCCGCTCTTCAAGGTGGTGCTCATCGCCGCCCTCGCGAACCTGGGGAGCCTGCTCGGCACGCTCCTCTACTTCGTCTTCCTGTTCCCCGTCCTCGGGATCGACCCGGTGGTCGTGATCTCGACGGGCCTCCACAACATGGCGGCATGGGTCGGCGGGCTCGTCTTCTGAAGGGCCATGGCTCGTCCGCATAGGGCGGGGGGAGCATGGAATGTCCGGATCCGTATTTTTATCATCAGGGGGACCAACTCCTCACTGTTTCAGGAGGCATGGATACGGAGGCAAAGAAGGCAATCCTGATTGTCCTGGGGCTCGCCCTGGTCTTCGCCCTGGGATATGTCTCGGGGGGACTCCTTCCCGGTCACCAGGAGATACGGGATCAGGATCTCCTCTACCAGGTCTCGACCTACACCTCGCTCGCGGGAGGGGGATTCGACCCGGTGGAGTCCGTCGGAACTCTCATGGCAAACGGCGACCTGGGGATCGGCACCTTCACGGGCCTCGACGGGGAGATGGTCGTCATGGGGGGGACCTGCTACCAGGTGAAGAGCGACGGGACCGTCCGGCCGGCGGATTCCTCCCAGGGGGTCCCCTATGCCGAGGTGACCTTCTTCTCCCCCGATCTCTCGGTCCCGGGAGTCATGGCGGGGAACATGACGCAGCTCACGGGGTTCCTCGACTCCCGGCTCCCCTCCAGGGACCAGTTCTATGCCATCCGGATGACGGGAACCTTTGCGTATATCAGGGCGAGAAGCCCGCCTGCCCAGAAGAAACCCTACCCCCTGCTCGCCGACGCCCTGAAGGGCCAGTCCATCTTCGAGTGGAGAAACGTCACGGGGACGGCGGTCGGGTTCTACACCCCAGCCACCGCCGCGGGGATCGGTTTTCCCGGCTACCACCTCCACTTCCTCTCTGCCGACCGGACCCGGGGAGGCCATGTCCTCGACCTCGAGACCACGGGGAACACGGTGGAGCTGGACCCGACACCCCGATCGCTTGTCATCTTCACCCCGGAGGGGGCCTGATCCCAGGGCTCCGCATGCCTTTCATCCCATCCACCGGCCGTCGGTTCGGGCCCTGAAGAGAGGAGCATGAAGCCGGGAACCGGGGACCGGGGGAACCGCGCCGGAGGCATTGGAGGATCAACCCACGAGATTCTCCGCCTCTCTCCCGTGCCACCGTTTGACTTCGATCTTTCGGCATCCATCTTTTCGGAGGGCGATCCCGACATCAGATCTTACCGGGATGGCACCTTTCGCCAGGTTCTCAGGCTGGGAGGCCGGCTGGTCCTCGTCGACGTCACCGCCGGGGGAACCGTGGACCGGCCACAGGTGGGGGTTGAGGTCAGGCCCGGACCCATCCCGCCCGGAATCCGGAAGGTCGCAGGAGAAACGGTAAGCCGGCTCTTTAACCTCGACCTGGATCTCTCCCCCTTCGAGCGGGAGGTCGGGGCAGACCCGGTCATGTCGGCCATGTCACAAAGGCTCCGGGGACTGAAACCCCCGAGGACCGCCACCGTTTTTGAGGCCCTCATCGACTCCATTACCGAGCAGCAGATCTCTCTTACCGCAGCCCACAGCATCGAGAGGCGGATCGTCCGTACCTTCGGCGGCACCCTGGAGGTGGAGGGGCACGCGTATTTCGCCTTCCCCTCACCGGAACGGCTCGCCGATGCATCCCTTGAGGAGCTCAGGATCTGCGGGCTCTCCGGGAAGAAGGCGGAGTACATTAACGGGATTGCCCGGCGGGTCAGGGAGGGAACCCTGGATCTCGAGAACCATGAACCGGGCGAGGAAACCGCCGACATCATTCGGGATCTCACCGCCATCCGGGGGGTGGGGGTGTGGACCGCGGAGCTCGCGGCCCTCAGGGGACTCTCCCGGCTGGACGCCATCCCCGCTGACGATCTCGGCATCAGGAGGGCCATCTCCCGGTATTATTCGCGGGAATCCCGCATCGATACCACCGAGGCCCGCCGGATCGCAGAGGCATGGGGGAGATGGAGGGGTCTTGCCGCCTATTACCTGATCGTCGCGGAACGACGGGGGATCGAGGTCCCGGACCCGGGCTCCTGATGATGGGGTCTGCCGGGGAAGAGTGCGGGCCATCCAATATCCATAAATAGAAACAGGGAACAGGGCATATTACCCCGCGGAACCCGTATTCCAGGTTTCGCGAGATTCTTGAGGTGGACGGCATGGCGAAACTATCCGATGACATGAAGGCGGTGTTTTCGAAGAACAAGATCTTCCCCGTGGCAACGGCCTCGAAGGGCGGGGTCCCGAACGTCGCCCCCATCGCCTTTGTCCAGATCGTCTCCGACGACACCATCTGGCTCGGGGACAACTACATGGTGAAGACCCTGGCAAACGTGAAGGAGAATCCCTGGATGGCCATCGAGTTCTGGGATCCCGAAACGAAGAGATGTTTCCAGGTGAAGGGAAAGGTGGCGGTGAAGACGAGCGGGGCCGAGTACGAGAAGGTCAAGGCGATGATAAAGGCCAAGAACGAGAAGTACCCGGCCAAATCTCTTCTCATCCTCAGCATCACCGAGGTCTTCGAGTGCACCCCCGGGGCCTCGGCGGGGAAGAAGGTCGCCTGAGCCCTATCCCTCTCTCTTCTTTTTCAGGATCTGCGCCTGGATGCCGTGGAACCGCGACACGCCCTCGGCATGACCCTGGTCGAGGCTCATGCTGTCGAAGGAGACCATCTCCCCCGAGTAGATGGCATCCGGCGATGACCTGCCGGCGACCCTCACCGATCCCCGGTAGAGGACAAGATCCACGATGCCGTTCACCCGCTCCTGGGTCTTCCTGATGAAGGCCGAGAGGGCGGCGAAGAGGGGCTCGTGGACGAGCCCCTGGTACGCGAGGTCGGACCACCGGTCGTCCACCGAACGCTTGAAGGCGAGCTCCGCCCGGGTGAGGACCAGGTGTTCAAGGTCGGCATGGGCGGCGGAAAGCGCGGTGGCTGCCGGGTGCTCGTAGACCTCCCGGGCCTTGAGACCGAGGATCCGGTCCTCGATCATGTCGTTCCGGCCTACGCCGTTCCTCCCGGCCCGGAGGTTCATCTCCTGGACGAGATCGATTCCCTTCATCCGCTTTCCATCGAGGGCCACCGGGATCCCCTTCTCGAACCTGACCGTCACCTCCTCGGGTGAATCGGGGGCCTTCCTCGGGTCGACGGTCCACCGGTAGATGGACTCCGGCGGGTGGAAGGCGGGGTCCTCGAGCCGCCCTCCCTCGATGGACCGGTTCCAGCAGTTCTCGTCCACGGAGTACGGGTTCTTCTTCGCGACTGTGACCGGGATCTTATGCTTCCGGGCGTACTCGATCTCCCAGCTCCGGGTGAGGTTCAACTCCCGGATGGGTGCGACGACCTCGAGCCCCGAGGACCGGATGACAAAGTCGAACCGGAGCTGGTCGTTCCCCTTGCCCGTGCAGCCATGGGCGACCGCCTTTGCCCCGCTGGACCTTGCGATGGCCACGGCCTCCCCGGCGATGAGGGGCCGGGCGAGGGCCGTCCCCAGCGGGTAGCCCTCGTACGAGCCGTTCGCCTGGAGGGAGGGGAAGACGTACTCCTCCACGAACCGGTCCTTCGCATCGATGGTGTAGTGGGCATCGGCGAACCTCCGCCCCTTCTCGGTGGCGTCCCGGATGTCCGACTCGGGCTGCCCGACATCAACGGCGACGGTGATGACCCGGCCGTAGCCGTACTTCTCCCGCAGGAGGGGAATGCAGACCGAGGTGTCCAGGCCGCCCGAGAAGGCGAGCACGACCGTTCCTTTCTTACCCGTTCCCTTCTTCATCTGACTCCTCCGATATAGTGCCCCAGGGGTTCGATGGTGATCTTCTCCCTCCTGATGGCGTCGATGGCGTTCGCCGCGGCCTTTGCCGCCTGCGTGGTGGTGATGTAGGGAATCCCGAGCTCGACGGCCGTCCGCATGATCTGGTAGTGGTCCTGCCGGGACTGCTTGTCCCTCGGGGTGTTGATGATGAGCCGGATCTCCCCGTTCCGGATCATGTCGATGACGTTCGGGGAGCCCTCCTGGACCTTCCGCACCATCTGGGCCTCGACCCCCACGTCGTGGAGGAAGGCCACGGTCCCGTCGGTCCCGTAGAGGGTGAGGCCCATCCCCACGAGCTTCTTCGCGATGGGCGCGATCTCCTCCCTCTGGTCGGCCGAGATGGAGATGAAGACCTTCCCCGAGGTGGGGAGCTCGTTGTCCGCAGAGATGCAGGCCTTGTAATAGGCCCGGCCGAAGTCATAATCGATGCCCATGACCTCCCCCGTGGACTTCATCTCCGGGCCGAGGACCGTGTCCACCCCCGGGAGCTTGTTGAAGGGCAGGAGCACCTCCTTCACCGCGACATGGTCGATCTCCCGCTCCCGGTACCCGAGGTCCCGGATCTTCCTCCCCATCATCACCTTCGCCGCGACCTTGGCGAGGGGAATGCCCGTCGCCTTCGAGACGAAGGGAACCGTGCGGCTCGCCCGGGGGTTTGCCTCGAGGACGTAGACCACATCGTCCTTGATGGCATACTGGATGTTCACGAGCCCGACGACGCCAAGCCCGAGGGCGATCCGCCGGGTATAATCCCTGAGGCGCTCGATCTGGGAGGGGGTGAGGGACTGGGGCGGGATGACGCAGGCCGAGTCCCCGGAGTGGACCCCCGCCTCCTCGATGTGCTCCATGATCCCGCCGATGAGGACGTCCTCGCCGTCGCAGGCCGCGTCCACGTCGATCTCCACCGCGTTCTGCAGGAAGAGGTCGATGAGGACCGGATGCTTCCGGGAGACCCGGACCGCTTCCTTGATGTAGGTCGCGAGGTCGGCGCTGTCATGGACGATCTCCATCGCCCGCCCCCCGAGGACGTACGAGGGCCGGACCAGGACGGGGTAGCCGATTCTCTCGGCGATGGAAAAGGCCTCCTCCTCTGAATAGGCGGAGCTGTTCGGCGGGCTCGGGATCCGGAGCCGGTCCAGGAATTCGGAGAACCGGTCCCGGTCCTCGGCGATGTCCATGGCGTCGGGGCTCGTCCCCAGAATCTTCGTCGGGATGCCGAGCCGGGCGATCTCCTTCTCCAGGGGGAGGGCGAGGTTGATGGAGTTCTGGCCCCCGAACTGGACCATGACCCCCCCGTAGGAGTCCTTTTTCAGGATGTTCACCACGTCCTCGAGATGCATCGGCTCGAAGAAGAGCCGGTCCGAGGTATCGAAGTCGGTGGAGACCGTCTCGGGGTTGTTGTTCACGATGTGGACCTCGACCCCCTCGTCCCGCACCGCCTTCACGGCATGGACCGTGCAGTAGTCGAACTCGATCCCCTGGCCGATCCGGATGGGCCCCGAGCCGAGGATGAGTACCTTCCGGTTCTCCGTCGGGATGATCTCGCACTCGGTGTCCCAGGTCGAGTAGAAGTACGGGGTGGTGGCCGGGAACTCGGCGGCGCAGGTGTCCACCATCTTGTAGGTGGGTTTCCCGGCGATGTTCTCCACCTCTCCCCAGGGGAGGCCGGAGAGCCCCACGATCTCGGCGTTCGAGAAGCCGAACTCCTTGGCCTTCCGGATGAGAACCGGGCTCGCCGCCCCCGAGAGCCGGCGCTCCATCTCCACGACGTTCCTCACCTTCTCGAGGAAATAGGGGTCGATGAAGGTGAGCCCCGAGACCTCCTCCACGGTGAAACCCTCCCGGAAGGCATCAAAGAGGCAGCCGAAACGCTCGTCGGTGGGCCGCTGGAGGATCATCCGGATCTCGTGGGCGTTCGTGTGCCGGGTCACATCGGTGTCCACGGAACGGAGGGCCTTCTTGAAGGCCTCCTCCACGGTCCTCCCGATGGACATGACCTCCCCCGTGGACTTCATGGCCGTGGTGAGGGTCCGGTCGGCGGTCTTGAACTTGTCGAAGGGCCAGCGGGGGACCTTCACCACCACGTAGTCCACGGCGGGCTCGAAGGAGGCCGGGGTGCAGCCGGTCACGGTGTTCATGATCTCGTCCAGGTGGAGGCCGATGGCGATCTTTGCGGCCACCCGTGCGATGGGGTAGCCCGTCGCCTTCGACGCCAGGGCCGAGGACCGGGAGACCCGGGGATTCACCTCGATGACCCGGTAGTCCCCCTTCTCGTAAGCGAACTGGATGTTGCAGCCGCCCTGGACTCCGAGAGCCCGGATGATCTTGATGGCCGCGGTCCGGAGCATCTGGAACTCGTCGTCCCGGAGGGTGAGGATGGGGGCGACGACGACGCTCTCCCCCGTGTGGATCCCCATGGCATCCACGTTCTCCATGCCGCAGACGATGATGCAGGTGTCCGCCGCGTCCCGCATCACCTCGAACTCGATCTCCTTCCAGCCGAGGACGCTCTCCTCGATGAGGACCTGGTGGATGCGGGAGCGGGTGAGCCCGACCTCGGTGATCTTCCGGAGCTCCTCCTTCGTATGGGCGATCCCGCCGCCGCTCCCCCCGAGGGTGTACGCGGGCCGGATGATGGCCGGGAGGCCCACCAGGCGCTCGGCCTCCTCGAGCTCCCTGATGTCCCGGAGGATCATGGACCGGGGGATGGGCTCCCCGATGGACTGCATCAGGTTCTTGAACTGCTCCCGGTCCTCCCCCCGGTAGATGGCCTCGAGGGGGGTGCCCAGGATCTCGACACCTTTGAGCGCCCCTTTCTCGGCGAGCTCGGCGGTCATGTTGAGGCCGGTCTGCCCGCCCATCCCGGAGAGGATCCCGTCGGGCCGCTCCTTCTCGATGATCTTCGCGATGGTCTCTGCCCGGAGGGGCTCGATGTAGATGGTGTCGGCCATCTCGGGGTCGGTCTGGATGGTGGCCGGGTTCGAGTTGACGAGGACCACCGTCACCCCCTCCTCCCTGAGGGCCTTGCAGGCCTGGGAGCCCGAGAAGTCGAACTCCGCGGCCTGCCCGATCTGGATGGGGCCGGAGCCGATGAGGAGGACCTTCCTGATGTGCTCCTTACGGGGCATCAGGGAATCCTCCGGAACATGGTATCGAAGTAATGCGCCTCGGTGTCGAAGGGCCCCCCGTGGGCCTCGGGGTGGAACTGGACGCAGGAGATGGAAAGGTCCCGGTTCTCGAATCCCTCCAGGGTCCCGTCGTTCACATTGGTATACGACACGGTACAGCCCTCGGGGAGGCTCTCGCCGTCCACGCAGAAGCCATGATTCTGGGTGGTGATGAAGATGGACCCGTCATGGAACCGGACCGGCTGGTTCACGCCACGGTGGCCGAATTTCAGCTTGTAGGTATCTCCTCCCAGCGCGAGGGCCGTGATCTGGTTCCCGAAGCAGATCCCGAAAATGGGGATCTCCCCGATGAAATCCCGGACGCACTCCACCGCGGCGGTCACCCTCTTCGGGTCCCCGGGGCCGTTGCTGATGAAGAGGGCATCGGGACGGCAGGCCTGGATCACGTCGTGAGGGGTGTCGTAGGGGAAGACGTGCAGGTCGGCGCCCCTCTTCATCATGGAGATGAGCATGTTCCGCTTGACCCCGAGGTCGAGAACCGCGATCCGCTTGCCCGTGCCCGGGATGTGGTGGGGCTCCCTGCCCGAGACCGCGGCGACAAGGTCCACCTCGGTGATGAGGGGAACCTTCTTTGCGCACTCCACCGCGTACTCCCTCCTGTCATCCCCCACGACGAGGGCGGCCCGCATGGTCCCCATCTCCCGGCACTTGATGGTGAGGCGCCGGGTATCGACGCCGGTGATCCCGAGGAGGCCCTGCTCCTCGAAGTAGCGGTCGAGAGGGGGTCCGCCGGAAGGGACCCGGCAGATCTCGCGGACCACGCACCCGAGGGCCTTCACCCCCTCGCTCTGGAAGTTCCCCTTGTCAACCCCGTAGTTCCCGATAAGGGGGTAGGTGAACATGAGGATCTGCCCGTGGTAGGAGGGGTCGGTGAGAGCCTCCATGTATCCGGTCATCGTCGTGCAGAAGACCAGCTCCCCGGCGCAGGAGCCCTCTACCCCGAAGCCTTCCCCGACGACAGAATCCCCGTCTTCGAGTCCCAGGACCGCCTTCATGAAGTTACCATACAGAGTGGTGGACCGGATGTATTAACGATGCGGATGCCATGCGGAAGGAGCCCCTTTGAGACGGATATATCTACGGGTTGCAGCGCTCCACCGCACCGCAGGTGTCAAGGGACCTCCCCTCGAGGATCGACACCGGCCCGTGACCGCCGCAGATGAGGCAGCGCCTCCCTCCGGCGGGTACATCCCGGTCCCAGGAGGCCGCGAGGACGAGGAGCCCATCCCGCTCCCGCCGGGCAAGCTCCCGGTCCACGTTCACCGAGGTGATGAGGTTCACGGCGAGGGAGTTGAAAGAGCGGCGCTCCGGGGTGAGGCCCTCCAGGTGGATCAGGCTATCGCCGGTGAAGAGGACTCCAAGCTCCCGTGAAGCGAGGTACACCTGCCCGGCCATGTGCCCGTTGAGGCCCTGCAGGATCTCGAAGGCATGACCCGAGAGGGTGAACCGGGAGATGACGGGAAAGACTCCCGTGACGGCCGGGCCCGGCTCAGGGAGGATCTCCAGCTCCCGCGGGGGCCTGAACCCCGAGAAGAGGTTGATGAGGGTGGTATACACGGTCTCGAGGATGAGTCCCTCGCTCCGGGACCCGAAGGCCCGGTCCCTCGCCCGGATGCACTCGAGGGAGGTCCGGGTGAGCCTTGCGACCGCCGGGAAAAGCCCGGCCCCGCCGCAGTGGT
>DATGDI010000233.1:0-2103 GCA_035310965.1 Methanomicrobiales archaeon | reverse complement strand
CCGTGGGAGGATCCGTAGCCCCCCTCAAGGACGAGGGCCAGGGGAAGGCCGCCAGCCTTCAGGAGCCGCCAGGTAAGGAGGCCGAAGTCTGACGGATACATCTCCATCCCCCCGAGGGGATCGTCGAAAAGGATGTCCTGCCCGGCCGAGACGAGAAGAAGATTGGGACGGAATTTCCGGATGGCTGGGGCAAAGACCTCCCTGAACACCGCATCGTAGTCGGCGATGGTCGCCCCTGGTGCAAGGGGTGCGTTCAGGGTGTGCCCCTCTCCTCTTCCTGTTCCCCTTTCATCTGTTCTTCCCGAGTACGGGTAGTAGTGGCCACGGTGGATGGAGCAGTAGAGAACCCGGTCGGTGTCGAAGAAGGCCTGCTGGGTGCCGTTCCCGTGGTGCACGTCCCAGTCCACGATGGCGACCCGTTCGACAGTGCCAAGGGCCTTCGCCGCCGCGATGGCAACGTTATTGAGGAGGCAGAAACCCATGGCATGGTCCCGCTCGGCATGGTGCCCCGGAGGCCGGACGAGGGCGAAGCAGTGCTCGCCTGAAAGTGCTCTTTCGGCGGCCCCGATAGCCCCTCCGGCGGCGTAAAGCGCAACTTCGAAGGAGGCATGGGTGATGTAGGTATCGGGATCGAGCATGGCGAAGGTCTTGGTACGGGCGCAGGCATCCTCAAGCCCCCTGATATACTCCGGATCGTGGACTCGTTCCACGTCCGCAAGATGGGCTTTTTCGGGAGGATACCGGGGGATACCGGAGGGAACCCCGCAAAGTGCCCCGAGAAGCCGGGCATGGCTCTCGGGGTGATGGGGCATGTCATGCGCAGAAAAGAGATCTCCCGTGATGACCGAGCTCTTCCGCATCGTCACCTCCCCCTCCTAACCAGGATGAAATCCGCTGGTCCGGTTCACTTGATCGGAAGGCGGACGATCATCTTCATCTTCTCGGCGGTCATGGACCTGGGGTCCGAGATGTAGATCTCATGGTGCCGGCCCCGGACCTCGTACCCCTTCTTCTCGATGAAGACCTTCAGCCGGGTGATGGTTGTCCACTTGTCGGCCCGCGCCCCTTTATGGAGGGTCTGGACCGATGGTCCTTCTGCAAAGATCCCGAACCTGACCTTCGAGATCCCGGGAAGAATCTTGGTCCGGTCCATGGCCCCGAGGACCTCCCTCGCAAGGGCGCTCGTGACGTACTCGGGCTGCACCACCATGAGGATCCACTTCCACTCATCCCGGTTATCAGGGGTGTAGTCATTGTCCCGCACCCACCAGAGGCACTCGAGGGGCATCACCGCGTACTCAAACCCGATGCGCGTCTTCGAGATGGCGGCCTTCATGGCCTGCGAAAGCGAAAAGAGCCCCTCAATGCCGTTCCTGAACTCCTCGTAGTTCCCCCCCTCGCAGGACCCGTCCACCATGAGGAACTTCATCGCCGGGACATTCACCTCGTCGACCCTGCGGGTGGTGGCCCGGTAGAGCCGGTTGAACTCCTTCTTCAGGTCCTGCGGTTCCATCCTGCTCCTGAGTAGGAGATTTAGGATGAGGGGGGATAAAAGACCGCCCGGTGCCCGGATCTCCTGAGCACCCCCCGGTGCCAGGATCCCCTGAGCACCCCCTTGTGCCCGGATCCCCTAATATCCCCGGGCCCGGATCGCCTGTCCCCAAACCCGGCCTACCCTCAACCCGGATGATCCCTGAACCACTCCAGGGTCTCCCGGAGCCCGTCGGCGAGATGGACCCTTGGACGAAAGCCCATCAGATCCCTTGCCCGGGAGATGTCGGCAATGGACTCCCGGATATCCCCCGGGCGGGCCTTTTCAAAGACCGGTTCCCTGGCCAGTCCCCCGATTTCCATGATGGCCCGCGCGAGTTTCAGGATGGAGGTTCCGTCCCCGGTTCCCACATTGAAGATCCCCACGGCGTCCCGCTGCATGGCGAGGATGTTCGCCCGGACGACATCTTTTACCGAGATGAAGTCCCTGACCTGGTTCCCGTCCCCGAAGATCACGGGAGGTCTCCTTCGGAGGACGTTCACCGCGAACCTGGGGATCACCGCGGCATACTCGCCCCTGGGGTCCTGGCCGGGGCCGTACACGTTGAAGTA
>DATGDI010000232.1:0-1630 GCA_035310965.1 Methanomicrobiales archaeon | reverse complement strand
GGTAGGCGACTAAAGCATAGGAGGGGATGGCCGAGAGCTCCACCGAGACGAAGAGGGTGAAGAGATCCCGGGTGAAGCCGGCCGCCGATGCCCCCGCGAGGGCGAACAGGAGGAGGGGGTAGTAGAGCTGGAGGGGGCCGCGGGGGTCGAGCCTCCCCAGGGAAACGAGGGCGGCCGCCACACCGAGGAGGGTGACGAGCAGGGCGAAGGCGATCCCCAGAGCCGACGGTTGCAGGATTGGCCCGAGGAAGGCAACCCCGCCGAAGGAGGCGGTGGCCCCCGCCCCCGCGAGGACGAGGAACACGGCCCCCAGCCAGGCGGCTGAAAAGGCGCCGGTCCACCGGAGGTCCTTTGCCGGGAGGGCCCTTGCCACGAAGTACGAGAGGACCCCACCCAGAGCGATGAGAAACGGGGAGAGGGCGGCGAGAGCCGCAAGGACCGGGGAGCTCATGGCCCCACCCCCCTGGTGGCGAGGGCGAGGAGGATGACAAGCGTGAGCCCGAAGATGAGGAGGTTCCAGTTCACGTCCCTCCCCTCGCCCCACATGGCCCTTCGCCCGGTCTCGTACAGGGCACCCGCCGCATCCGTTGCCCGGCGGTAGACCCATCCGAAGATCTCCCAGAGCACCGCTGAGAAGTCGACGACCGAGCGGCAGGCCGCCGCATAGAGGGCATCGAAGTCGATGAGCCCGGTCTCGTGGGGCTCGAGGACCTTCTTCCCGACCGTGAAGAAGAAGAGGGCGGCCGCCCCGAGGATGGCGAGGGTTGTGAGCGTCTGGACCGGATCATATGCCGCGTACGATACCGGTGCCGGGAGGATGGCGTAGAGGAGCGGGGGATAGAGGCCGATGGCGAGGCAGAGCGCTGCTATCCCGGCCATGGCGACCTGGGCGGTGAGGGGGGGATCCGATGCCTCCCTGATCTCGGTTTTCGCGGGCCGGAGGAAGGCGAAATACCCGAGCTTGAGGAAGGAGAGGAAGGTCCCGAAGGAGGCGATCTCGAGGAGCGCCCAGAGGAGCGGGCTCGTCTCCTCGGCGGCGAGGATGACCATCCCCTTGGAGACAAAGCCGTTGAAGAGGGGTATCCCCGAGATAGAGAAGGCCGCGATCCAGAAGGCGATGGCGGTGACGGGCATCCGTTTCCAGAGGCCGCCCACCCGGGAGAGGAGGTTCTCACCAGTTTTCCAGATGATGACCCCCGCGGCCATGAAGAGGAGGGTCTTGTAGAGGAGGTTATTGACCAGGTGAGCGAGACCCCCGTTCAGGCCCAGGACTCCCACATCGCTCCCTGCCCCCAGGACGGCGAAGAGCCCGATCCCCGCGACCATGTACCCGACCTGGGAGATGATGTGGTACGAGAGGAGCCGGCGCATGTCGTTCTGGAGGACCGCGAAGCTCACCCCGTACACGGCCATGAGGGCCCCCATGTATGCGATGACGAGGGTCGGGGGCTGGACCCGAGCGAGGAGGTAGACCGCGAGTTTCGTGGTGTACACCGAGAGGAAGATGCTCGCCACGAAGTGGGCCTTCGGGTAGGCATCGGGGAGCCAGGTATGGAGGGGGATGAAGCAGACATTCACCCCGATCCCGAGGAGGATGAAGAGGGATCCCCAGGATCCTGCCGTGGATCCC
>DATGDI010000231.1:0-6686 GCA_035310965.1 Methanomicrobiales archaeon | reverse complement strand
CGTGAGATCGTACTCCGCCATGGTCTCCTCACCGGCTGTGAGTGCCCCCTCCGTGGTTATATTATTTCCCCTTCTCCCGGTTCCCGTTCCTAGTCCCGTCGGTCCAGGTCCACGAGACCTCCCAGGTACTTCCAGAGCCGGTCCTGGGCCCCGCGGTCATGGGAGGCCTGGGACGACCGGGTCTCCCTCATGTTGTCGAAGTACTTCCCGGTGGTTCCGGAGACCTCCCCCGACGTAGCCAGGTACACCGGGGTCCTCGCCCCGGTCTCGGGCGGGTCGCAGGGATAGACGGGGAAGGCCGAGTAGAGGAGCTTCGTGCAGATCACGCCGGGATGCAGGCAGTTCACGGTTATCTTTTCTGGATCGAGCCTTCCCGCGAGGGCAAAGGAGAGGAGCACCATCCCAAGCTTCGACTGGCAATAGGCCCCCCACCCGTCGTACTTCTTCTCGCCCATCAGGTTCTCCCAGTCCATCCCCCTGACATCGAAGTGGGCGCCCGAGGCGACGTTCACGATCCGGGCCGGGGCAGCTGCCTCGAGGGCCGGGGTGAGGAGCCGGGAGAGGTGGAAGGGGGCGGCCACGTTCACGGCAAAGGTCATCTCGAGGCCGTCGGCGGAGAGGACCCGTTCGCCCATGTAGACCCCGGCGTTGTTCACGAGGACGTCGAGGCGGTCGTACCGGTCCCCGACCTGGTCGACGAGGCTCCGGACACCCGCGAAGGACGAGATGTCAGCCGTGAAATGGTCGGGCTCCGCACTCCCGGTCTCCTTCCCGATCTCCCCGACGACCGTCCGGACCTTTGCGGAATCCCTCCCGTGGATGAGGACACGGTGGCCCTGGCGGGCGAGGGCCCTCGCCGTCGCCTTCCCGATGCCGTCCGTGGATCCGGTGACGAGAATGGTCTTCATCGCGATCCCGGGGGGATCTGCGATGGAGCGGGAGAGGGTCGCCATGCTTTCCTCCTGACGGGTTCTTTCGGGGGTCGAGGTGAAAAAGGTTTTCCCGGGAACCCCGGGGCCTTTCAGGCCCAGGTGCCCGTCACGAGGATTCCCGCCTCTCTCACGCGGGGGGTGACAAAGACGAGGAGGAGGGTGGTGATGATCATGGTCATGAAAAGGTTGCCCGCGAGCCAGCTCACGAAGGCGGCCTCCACCCCTCCCCAGGGGATGACCCCGCCGAGGGCGAGGGTGACCGAACCCCAGGCCGCCCCCGCGAGGTTGTTCGCGAACCACCCGAAGGCGAGGAAGATCCCGAAGTCCCTCCGGGTCGAAAGGCCGACATCGGCATGGAACGCCCGGAAGGCCGCGAGGGGGATGAGGACCTGCCACAGGTCCGCGAGGGACCAGACGGGATTCAGCCACCCGGGGACGCCCGCGACGAGACCGGCGCCGAGGATGCAGCCCAGGTACGCGGCGAGGACTCCCCATCCCCCGAACCAGAGGGCAAAGGCGATCATGAATCCCACCGCAAGGTAGAAGGATGCTATCCCGGGCGCGATCCCGGCGCCCACGACCGCAAAGGCCGAGAGCAGGGTATTCGCGATGACGATGGCCACGAAGACGGCCAGCCGCCTCCCCGCCTGGCCTGTCTCCCCCCGGACTGCTTCCATCCTCTTTCCACCACCGGCGCTTTCCGAGTTCATCGCAGGTGAGCCCCATCACAGAAGGGCTTGTTCCCCGACTTCCCGCACCGGCAGAGCGTGACCCGGTTCCGGACCTCGTAGGGGAAGCCGTCCGCGGCGACGACCGGGATGCCCCCCCGGACCCAGAGGGGACCCTGCATTCCCCCGACCGGTCCTTCGACGAGGCCGATGGCCTTTTCAAAGGCCGGCTCGATGGGTTTTCCCGTCCTCCGGTCCCAGACCACGAGGCGCCCGGAGTGGCAGTTCGCGGCCATCTCAAGCGCAGTCTTCCTTGCCTCCTCGTCGCCTGACTGCTCGATGAGGTCCCATATCCCCTCCCCGCGGACGCAGAAACGGGCGTGGGAGCAGAACCCCGGGGCATCCGAGAGCCGGATATCGGGCCCCTCGGTCCACTCCGCCCGATCCAGGTACGGGACCCGGCTCGCCGTCTCGGTGCCATCGAAGTGGCTCTTCGTGTGGGAGCCGTCGCAGAAGGGCCTGGTCTTCGACCTCCCGCACCGGCAGAGGGAATACGTCTCCGGGACGGGGTATCTTCCGCCCTCCTTCCACCCGATGGAATTCCCCTCCCTGTCGCAGACGAGGATCTGTTTCACGAGCGGGATCCCGCCGGTGACCAGGTATGGCCCGTTCTCCGTCACCTGGATGCGGGCGGAATCTTTTTTACCGGCACCTGCCATGATGCTCACGAGAATACTACGGGATCATGGTATTTGAGATTTCTTCCCGGGGCATTCCCTTACAGATGAAGTGAAACAGCCGGCCCGTCCAGGAGTTCAATCCTGTACCGGTGGGGGTACCCGCTTCTTTTGAAGGCCTGCGTCCCCGAGATAAAGAACCCGTACCTGCTGCTCCTGATGTGATTCCTCTGAAGAAAATTCAATAATGCGCTGATGGAGAAGACGCATGATTCCGGTATCCGGTGGAAGGAGACGATATCCCGGGCGGTCACCTCGGCGCGGGTCAGGTTCTGCCCCGTCAGGTACGTGCAGACGAGGTATGCATTGTCGTACCGCCTGTTGCCGGCTACCGGAATTCCCCCCATTTTATTCATTTTCCCCTCTCCCTGCGTTCATAGGCCCGCTTCGGAGATATAGGTTTGTATCGTTGGCTGTTTTATGAAAAAACCCGAATAAAGAGCTTTTATTCAACAGGGTTCACCGAGGGTTCCGTCCGCGGGCTCCGCGATGGCGCACTCCTCGCACCGGTTCCCCGAGGTTTCCCACTCCTCATCCGTTGTCCTCGTCGGTCAGGAGGCCGCAGCAGTCGCAGATTCGTTTGCGTCTCGCCGGGGATCATCCTTTCCGTGGAGCGGGATCTTTTTGCCGTGGGCACCGGTCCCTGCACCACGGGATCTGTCACGGATTGATCGGGCAAATCCTTTTCCCTGCGCCCGGGAGAGGCACTGGGAAGGCGGGTGATCTGGATTTCCCTCGGCATCACCGTGTACGACGGCGCGAACTGCATCGGCGGGAACAAGATCTACCTGGACGACGGGAAGGACGGGGTCTTTTTAGATTTCGGGAAGAACTTCGGGAAGTACGCCCGGTTCTACGAGGAGTTCCTGAAGAACCGGCCCACCCGGGGGATCCACGACCTGCTCGCCCTCGGGCTGATCCCGAAACTGAACATCTACCGCCGGGACCTGGTCACACCCGATATCTCCCTCTCCGGTTACCCCTCCCTTCCCATCTCCGCCGTGCTCCTCACCCATGCCCACCTGGACCACTGCGGGAACATCGGCCTCCTCCCGCAGGAGATCCCCGTCTTTTCCACTCCTATGACCGCCGCCATCCTGAAGGGGTACCAGGACACCGGGAAGTCGACCACCGAGGCGGACGTCGCCTACACCTCGGAGCGGAGGCCGAACGCCGACGACCCCCTGTACATCGAGTCGGACCGGGGGAGCTGCTACCTGGGGAAGGAGTTCTGCCTCACCTCGGAACCGCCGGAGAAGTTCCTGGAGTTCCTCTCCTGGCGCCCAGGGCAGGACGGGAAGAACGCGAAGAAGCTCGAACCGGGCCGGTGCTGCACAATTGAGAACCACCCCCTCCCCTTCGAGGTATCGGCCGTCGAGGTAGACCATTCCCTCTACGGTGCCTGCGGCTTTCTCATCGGAGGTGAGAAGACCGTCGCGTACACCGGCGACTTCCGGCTCCACGGCCGGAACGAGGCGAAGACCCGGGAGTTCATCACCCGGGCGAAGGGGGCGGATGTCCTCATCACCGAGGGGACCCGGGTTTCGGACGCCGGGCCGGAGGACGGGAGCCGGGTCACCGAGGATTCGGTCTGCGAGACCTGCCGGGGTGCCATCGAGGGGTTCCCCGGCCTCGTCATCGCCGATTTCTCTGCCCGGAACTTCGAGCGGCTCGAGGCCTTCCGGGATATCGCCGCCGAGACCGGCCGGGAGCTCGTGGTGACCGCCCGGGACCTGTACATGCTCTACGCCCTCTTCACGGTCGACGGGGTTCGCCGCTGGGAGGGGGTCCAGGTCTACGACGAGATCGTCGACCACCGGAAGCGGAAGTGGGAGGCGGAGCTCGTGATCCCCCTCGCCGGGGATCGGTACGTGAGGCATGACGAGATCCGTGGGGACCCCGGCCGGTTCATCCTCTGCTTCTCCTTCTTTGACATGAACCACCTCCTCGACATCCGGCCTTCCGGCGGCCGCTACCTGTACTCGTCCTGCGAGCCCTTCAACGAGGAGATGGAGATCGACTTCCGCCGGCTCTGGGAGTGGCTCCGGTTCTTCGGGATCGACCCCTGCGGGTTCTCGATGGAGAAGGATTCATCGGGGGTTGTTGTCCCGGTCATGGACAGGCACTACCATGCCTCGGGGCATGCCTCGGGTGCTGACGTGGCATGGGCGATCCACGAGATCGATCCCGATGTCATCATCCCGGTGCACACCGAGAACCCGGGATGGTTCGAGGAGAACTTCGACGGAGTGGTGGTACCCCGGGAGGGAGAACGATACGTCGCGTAAGGAGGTGAGGGTTACCCTCCTTCACCAGGCTTCGGGTACGGGGACACCATGAACCGGCTGACCGCACGGGCTCTCCTCGGGCTCGTGAATCTCCTTCTCATCCTTCTCCTGTTACTCTTTGTTCCCGCATGGTCCCTCACCTACTGGGAAGGATGGCTCTTCATCCTCGTATTCTTCCTGCCGGTGCTCCTGATCACGGTCTATTTTCTAGAGAAGGATCCGGGACTCATCGAGAGCCGGCTCCAGGCGGGGCCCATCGCCGAGAAGGAGAGAAGCCAGAAAATCATCCAGTCCTTTGCCGGCATCTTCTTCGTCCTCGTATTTATCGTCGCAGGCACCGACCACCGCCTGGGATGGTCGGAGGTCCCCCTCTCCCTTGTCATCGCCGGGGACATCCTCGTGGTCCTGGGCCTCTCCATCGTGTTCCTCGTTTTCCGGGAGAACAGCTTTACCTCCGGTACCATCGAGGTGGGGAAGGACCAGGAGGTGATCTCCACCGGTCCCTATGCGGTTGTCCGTCATCCCATGTACGCGGGAGCCTCCCTCATGCTCCTGGGTATCCCCCCTGCCCTTGGTTCATGGTGGGCGTTTCCCTTCGTTTTCCTCCTCATCGCCGTTATCGCAGGGAGGCTTCTCGACGAGGAGAAATTCCTCTCGAAAAACCTGGCGGGGTATGCAGAATACTCACGGAAGGTCCGCTACCGGTTGATACCGTTTGTCTGGTAGAGATACCGGGAGAACCCGCCCGCCTTTGCGGTGTCTTTCCCGCTGATGGCGGGACGCATCTCGCTCCACCGCGTCCTGCCGCCGCGGAAACGGCCATCGGTTTTTAAGGTCGTTGCAGGGAGATACTGATCATGGACAGGTACCTCCTGGAGCTCAACCCCGAGACGACGAAACGGCTGGAGCAGCTGAAGTCGTACCCGGAGGAACCCTACGACCATGTCATCAACCGGCTCATCGATTCCCGCGAGAGTAACGTCTCGCTCACGAGGGAGGAAGTGGATGAGATCCGGGAGGCTCTCCGCAGGCTGAAGGAAGGGCAGGTCCCGGGCCAGGAGAATGTGACGGCGTTTTTCACCCAGGACCCGGGTGCGCCCCAATCTTCCGTCGCGGATCCCCGTGCGGTGAAGGACATGGAACAGGCGGTGAAGGACATGGAGATGATCTTCTCGGGAGCGGAGAAGAGAGCCCGGGACCAGGAACTCACCGAAGCTGACTATGGCGACACTGACTCCGTCGATATCCATGAGATCGATCCCTACGATAAGAGAGGGAGAGCCCGCACTCCGCACCTGGATCATCTCTGAGGCTTTTCCAGACCCGCGATGCTGTACCCGGCGCTCCGCGACCGTCCAACATCTCTATCTCTGACGGATCGGATGGAAACGCATATGAACGGGGCCGGCATCGTGTAGGTGATGAAATTAGGACCGCGTGACATTGCCGAGGATAAGGGCCGCGAGCTCGCCAAGAGCATGGTGCGGGAGAGCTTCCGGGACCTGATTCTCGCCGACCCGGAGTTCAGGGATTCCATCCGGCCGGTCCTCAAGTCCCTCATCCGGGAGATACTGCGGGAGGAGCGCATCCTCCCGCCCCTGAGACCCGGCAGATAGGGTCTCAGCCGGGAGAAGCCCGGGATTCCCCTGATCACATCACCTTCCAGATCCTTTTTCCGGTTGCTATCCGTGGGGCCTCCGGGACCATCCTTGTCCTTATCTCATCGCGCGGCGAATATGTATGGAAAGAGAATATGCCGCCCCAGAGCCCCCGGGATCGGAGAATCACGGCCATCATCTTCGACATGGACAACACCCTCTTCGACTTCGTGGCGGCGAAGCAGCACGCCTGCCAGGAGGTAGCGAAGTTCCTCGGCCGGGACGACTGGGAGGCCCTCTTTTCCTGCTTCATCGATTCGAAGCACGGCTTCGAGAGCCACGAGAACATCAAAGACTATTTTGACCTGTGTGGTTTACTCGAGGCATGTTCTGTCCGTAAGGAATCGGATGAAACAGAGGAAAAGCCAGGGGCTCTCTCTCCCATCCCATCCTCTTCGCCGCA
>DATGDI010000230.1:0-17026 GCA_035310965.1 Methanomicrobiales archaeon | reverse complement strand
GGGGGCGGTCCTCGGGTCGAAGCGCCTGAAGGCCATCGCCGTGCGGGGAACGGGGAAGGTTCCCCGGGGGGATCCGGCCGAATTCTCAAGGGTCCGGGACGCCATCAGGGAGAAGATCGAAAAGGCGGGGCTGAACAAAGGAGGGCTGCACCGGTACGGGACCCCGAACGTCCTCTCCCTCATCAACGAGGCGCACCTCCTCGGGACCCGGAACTTCCAGGCCAGCCATTTCGAGGAGGCCGAGGGGGTCTCCGGTGAAAGGATGCGTGAGACTCTCGTGGACCGGGTCGCCGCCTGTTATTCCTGCAGCATCGCCTGCGGGAGGGAGACGAGGGCCGGGGGGCTCAGGGGGCACGGGCCCGAGTTCGAGACCATCTGGGCCTTCGGGCCCGACTGCGGGGTCCCTGACCTCGCCTCCGTCGCCCAGGCCAACTACCTCTGCAACGAGCTCGGCCTCGACACCATCTCCACCGGGGCGACTATCGCCTGCGCCATGGAGCTCTCCGCCCGGGGGTATCTCGCCGAGGACATCCGGTTCGGGGACGGGAAGACCGTGGTCGACCTCGTGCGGCTCACCGGGTACCGGGAGGGGATCGGGGACCGGCTCGCCGAGGGCTCCCTCCGGTTCGCCACCGCGGCGGGCCACCCCGAGCTCTCCATGTCGGTGAAGGGGCAGGAGCTGCCCGCGTACGACCCCCGGGGGCTCCAGGGGCAGGGACTCGAGTACGCCACCTCGGTGCGCGGCGGGTGTCACGTCTACGGCAACATGGTCTACCCCGAGGTCTTCGGGATACCGGTCAGACTCGACCCCGCCGTGGACGAGGGGAAGGCGGGGTGGGTGAAGCACCTTCAGGATCTCGCGGCCGCCCTCGACTCGGCGGGTGTCTGCCTCTTCACTTTCAGGGCCCTCGTCCCCGCCGATTTCGCGAAGATGGTCGCGGCGGTCACGGGCACACCGCTCTCCGAAGGGGGCCTCCTCGCCGTCGGGGAGCGGGTCTGGAACCTCCAGAGGCTCTTCAACCTCGGGGCGGGGTTCACGAGGGCCGACGACACCCTGCCCCGGCGGCTGATGGAAGAGCCCATCACTTCCGGAGCCGCGGCCGGGAGGGTCTGGAGGAAGGAGCCCCTCCTCTCGGAATACTACAAGATCCGGGGCTGGGACGGGGAGGGGCGGCCAACGAAAGAGCGGCTCGCCTCTCTCGGGATCCCCTGAGGACTCACAGTCCTCGGGGTCCCGGGATATCCAATCACGGGGCTCCCTGAGGACTCACAATCCTCGGGGTCCCGGGATCTCCGATCTCGGGCCTCCCCTGAGGATCAGCCCCCCGGTTCGTCGATCTTCTTCGCCTCTTCTTTGGTGAGAATGGCCATCTCGCAGGTGCGGTCCGCCATGCAGAGGGAGCGGACAAACCGGGCGGTGAACTTCGGGTTCAGGGTCTCCACCACGGCGACGGAGAAGGCCAGGCACTTGGGGAAGAGGTGCTTTGCCGTGCCCCCGTACTCGTGCGTGCTCCCCAGGAACGGGCAGGTCTTCGTGAGCAGGGTTGCCCGGTCCGGAGAGATCTCGAGGACCTCGTAGCGGAATTCGGGGCCGAAGATGATCCTCGTGATGAGCCGGAGATCGCCGGCAAGCTCCGCGGCGGTGGAGACCGGGAGGTGGAAAGCCTTCGCGATATCCATGGCATCCTTCCCGAGCTCCAGCCAGACCTGGTACTCGAGCTCGTCGTACCTCTTTCCCACCGCCTCCCGAAACGCCACGTCGTACATGATCGGGAGCGAGGAGAGGACCCTCGTCGCGATCTGCCACCGGGTTCCCTCGGGGATGTCCCGCAGATCCACCATGCCTGATCAGCCCCAGAACTGCCGTTCTACGTGACATTTCCCCATGGGGGATATATATTCTCCCTCCCGCGGTAAGTTGAAATGGGGCCGGGCGAATACCCTTTAGGGGAAAGGGACCACATGGCGAAGCGTCTCCGGCTTGGGAGAATCATGTTCATGGCCTGTGCCGTGGCTCTCATCGCCATTATCTTCGCCGGAGGCTATCTCCTCCTCTCCAGGCCGGCGGCGATCTATCCCTCCATCCACCCGGTCCAGGTCGAGGGAGGTACGTACCGGAATGTCGGGATGAGCTTCCGGTTCGAGGGCGCGAACCGGTCCATCTCGATCCCGGTGAACGGGACGGTTTACTACGGCGCCCGGGCGACGAACAAGGAGGCACTCCTCTCCCATGATATCCCGGACAGCATCTTCATCCCGGCCTATTACCTCTCCTTCCTCTCCGATCCGAACCAGGAGGAGTTCTTCCGCGAGCTCTCGGGGGCTTTCCGGGGGCTCAGGGAGGGAACATCCCTGGATGACGACGAGTCCCTGGAGATGATGGCGGTGGCGGTCCAGGCCCTCCCGTACGAGACCGACGGGACCCTCACGCCGCCGAAGTATCCCATCGAGACCTATACGGACGGCACCGGGGACTGCGACGACAAGAGCCTCCTCCTCGCCGGCCTCCTCGCACGGGAGGGATATGGAGTCGCGCTGTTCTACTTCGGGGCCGAGACCCACATGGCCGTCGGTATCAAGGGGTATGGATGTGAGTACGCGGGCACCGGCTACGGGTACGTGGCGACGACCAATGTCTCTCTCGTAGGGGTCCCGGAGACCAACCTCGCCGGAGGGGTGAACCTGACCTCCACACCTCTCGTAATCCCGGTGGCGAACGGCACCCGCCTCTACGGGGCCTGCCAGCAGACCCGGGCCATCGGGAAGGCCCTGGAGAGGACCGGGGACCGGGCAGTCTCCCTCTCGAAGGATCTCGCCACGCTGTCCGCGAGGATGAACGAGCTCCGATCGCAGGGAAGGTTCGGGGAGTACAACCAGATCGCGGCCCAGTATGAGAAGGCGGTTGCGGACTTCAATGACAACGCCCTCGCCCACAACTACATCCTCGATCACCAGGACGATCGGAAGGGCACCTACGCCTGGCTCGGCGCCCGCGCTCTGGTCTGAAAGGCCGCCAAAAGGCAGCCCTCATCCTTCTTCGAGGAGGGAGACGACCCGGGCCAGCACTTCGTGGTGGGTTCTCACGGAGGAGAGGAAGGCCGAGGACCGCGGGCTCCGGTTGAGGGGTTCGAAACCGATCCCGCAGTCAACCTCCCAGAGGACGAGCCCCGATGAAGGTGCGGGTGGGAAGCGCTCGCCCGGTGCGCCGGTGAGGAGTTCCCTCACCCCATCCTCGTCGAGCCTTCCCTGCCCCACGGCGAGAAGGGCACCCGCCATCCCCCGCACCATCTGCCAGAGGAAGGACTCCGCTGTAACCTCGAGGCAGGTGAAGTCCCCGCCGGCACCTGCCTCCTCGAAGACCCGGGCCGAGAGGACCTTCCGGACCGGGTCCTTTCCCTCCACCCGGGCAAGGCGGGAGAAGTCATGACTCCCGGTGAAGAGCCGGGCGGCCCTCTCCATGGATTCCCGGTCGAGGTCCACCCTCGGGAAGTAGTACCGGTACGTGCGGGACCGGGCATCGTACCGGGGATGGAAGTCCCCGGGGACCTCCGCCACCCCCGTGCACCAGCAGTCCCGGGGGAGCTGGACGTTGAGGGCCGCTATCGCCCGCATGGGCTCGGCGGTGTCGAAGGCGGCGACCTGGCCCCGGGCATGGACCCCCCGATCAGTCCGGCCGGCGAAGGCGAACCGGGCCTCCCGCCAGTCGTCGAAGAGGGCGAGCCTCCGGGCCGCGGCGATAAACTCGCCCTCGACGGTCCGCTGGTCGGTCTGGACCTGGGACCCGAAGAATCCGTCCCCCAGGTAGGCAACCCGGAAGGCGAGCCTCATGGGCGGACCCTGCGTCTCATCCTCCGGAGGGCGTTCCTGAGGGACTGTCGGGAGTAGGTACGCAGGGGGGTCATCCTCCCGCCCGAGATGGTCCTCCCCTCGCGGATGGCGGTGAGGATGGAGGAGACCTCGGGCTCGGCGGCGATCCAGGTATACCCGAAGCCGACGAACCGGGCATTGTGGGCATCGCTCCCGCCGACCGCGGCGATGCTCACCTTCCGGGCGATCCTCGCGGCCTTGCGGTTCGCAGAGCCGACGATGTAGCGGCTGTTGAAGACCTCGATGGCATCCACGGCCCCGATGCTCTCCGGGACCCTCCTCGCGACCCCGTGGCGCCACATGTGGTAGGGGTGGGGGAGGATGGTGACCCCCCCGAGGCTCCGGGCGATCCGGATGGTCTCCATAACGTGGAGGCCCGGGGGGAGGGGCTTCCGCACCCCGAGGACGAGGAGGTGCCCCTGCTTCGTGGAGACCTCGACCCCCGGGATGATGACGAGGCCGGATCCGGCCTGCTCGGCCTTCTGAATACCGTCACAGGTGTCATGGTCGGTGATGGCGATGGCATCGAGCCCCACCGAGGTGGCCCGGGCGAGGATATCCTCCACACTGCTCTCCCCGTCCCTGGAGAAATTCGTGTGGACGTGCAGGTCGCAGCGGAGCATGAACAGGATCATTTTTTCACCTTCCGCATATTAAACGCACTTATGCGCCTCCTCCTTCCAACGGGCAGCGCCACCGCCGATTTGGTGCGAAGGGCGGCAGAGGGCCTGGATGCCGAAGTGGCGGTGACCGGGGAGATCGCCTCCTTTCTCACCCCGGAGGCCCTCCTCTCCCTTGTCCGGCGGGGCAGGTACGACCTGGTCCTCGTCTCGGGCATGTGCACCGCATCCTTCGAGGGGGTCGAGAGGGAGACCGGGGTGCCCGTGTACCGGGGACCGCGCCATGCGGCGGATCTCCCCCTCGTCCTCCCCCTCCTCGGCGGGATCGAGCTCTCCCGCACCATTCCCGCGGATGAACTCCTCTCCCGGAAGAAGGCGGAGGAGGCGGCCCGGGAGCTGGCAGAGAGGGAGACGGAGGCATCCGGGGATCTCCTGATCCGGGGGGTGAAGATCGGGGGGACCTCACGGATGAAGGTCCTCGCCGAGATCATGGACGCCCACCGGAGAGAGGACCTCGCCATCGAGGTGGAGCGGCTCTTCTCAGAGGGAGCAGATATCGTGGACCTGGGGTTTGGCTTCGACGCGACCCCGGAGGACGTGGCACGGTGCTTCGCGGCACTCGCCGGCATCGGCGGACCTCTCGCCGCCGACACCCAGGATCCCGCCCTCATCCGGGCCGCCCTTCCCCGGGCCGACCTCATCCTCTCCCTGCAAGGGGGGAACATTCCGGTCGTCGGGGCCGAGGTTGCGGCCGCGGGGGCGGCGGTGGTGGTGATCCCCGGGGAGGGATCCCTTGAGGAGAATCTCGCCGCCGCCCGTGCGGCGGGGATCGGGGCCGTCATCGCGGATCCCATCCTTCCCCCCGTCGGGTCCGGGTTCACCGACGCCCTGGCGAGGTTCGGGGCACCCGGGGGGCTCCTCTTTTTCGGGGCGGGGAATGTCGTGGAGCTCCTGGACGGAGATTCCGTCGGCGCGAATGCCCTCCTCGCCGGGATCGCCATGGAGGTCGGCGCCGCGATCATCTTCACAAGCGAGCACTCGGACAAGACCCGGGGATCGGTGGCCGAGATGCGGAGGGCGACGGAGATGATGGTCCTCACCCGCGGCCGCCCGTACCCGAAGGACCTGGGAATCGACCTGCTCATCCTGAAGGAGAAACGCCGGAGGAGGGAACCTCCGCTCGTTTTCGAGAGATCCGAGCAGGCCCGGCCCATGCCCCGGGAGGTCACCTATGACCCGTGCGGGAACTTCCGGATCGGGATCGAGGGAAAGGAGATCGTCGCGGTCCACGACGGGGTTGCCATCCGGGGGGAAAACTGGGAGGACGTGCTGTATACCCTCATCACCGAGGGGAGGGTATCGCGGCTCGACCACGCCGGGTACCTTGGAAAAGAGCTCCACAAGGCGTACCTGGCCCTCAGGTTCGGCCGCTCCTTCGAGCAGGACGGGGAGTTTTAACTCCCCGGGCAGGACGATAGTACTGCCTTCGGGGAGTTCTAGACTCACCCCGTGAAACTCCGGGCAGGGAATCCTTCATCACTCCCCCCTTCCCAGTACCACAGGCATGAAGATCCGGGGCATCGCCCGCGACCTCCTCCAGGCCCTCCTCGAGTCGGCCCGGGAGGTCGACCGGGAGGGAGGAGGCCGGGAGTTCGTGGCCGTGCTCAGGGAGGAGGACGGGGTGATCCGGGAGTTCTACTTCCTCCCCTTCACCTCCACCACACAGAGCGCGAGCCTCCGGTACGACCTGATGCCCCTCGGTCTCCACGTCGCCGGGAGCGCCCACTCCCACCCGAGCGGGGCCCTCCGGCCCTCGGATGCCGACCTGCGGTTCTTCCCGGCCCTCGGGCGCTACCACCTCATCCTGGGCCCCCCGTTTTCCGAGACGAGCTGGCGCTGCTTTACCTCCGACGGGGAACCCTGCGAGCTGGAGGTGGTGGAATGAAGAGGGTGGTGGCCACCGGCACCTTCGACATCATCCACCCGGGGCACATCTACTACCTGGAGGAATCCCGGAAGCTCGGGGAGGAGCTCCATGTCATCGTCGCCCGGGATGCGAACGTCCGGCACAAGCCGAGGCCGGTCATCGGGGAGGCCCAGCGGCTCAGGGTCGTCCAGGCCCTGAGAATGGTCGACCATGCGAGGCTCGGGGATCCGATCGACATGTTCCGGCCCATCGAGGAGATAGCCCCCGCCATCATCACCCTCGGGTTCAACCAGCACTTCTCCGAGGAGGATCTTACCATAGCCCTGAAGGAAAGGGGAATCGGAGCCCGGGTGGTTCGGATCGGGGAGTACTCCGCAGATCCGTGTTCCAGCACCCGGAAGATCATCGAGAGAATTCTTGAGACCCGCGGGAAGTAGATCCACCTGATGAGGGGGAAGTTCACAACCTCTTTATAGCCCTGCCCCCCCATCACCCCTTTGAGGAGATTATGCGCCGCGAACTCGAGGAGGAGATCGGGAAGCTCTCGGCACTCGCCCGGGAGAAGGATGCGAAGACCACCGTGATCTCGGCGGATTCATTGGTCGTCGCGGAATGGGTGAGGTACAAGTGCCGGTACGGCTGCAAGGGATACGGGAAACACCTCTCCTGCCCGCCGTACGCCCCGAGCCCGGAGGAGACCCGGCGCATGGTAGCGGGGTACTCGACGGGAATCCTCGTCCGCTTCGACGGGATCCCGGGGCACAAACACCTCAGGCCCGAGGAGATCCCCGAGGACTTCCACCCCTTCTACCGGGACCTGATCCTCTGGGGCCACACCACCGTCCACCTCCTCGAGAAGACGGCCTTCTACGACGGGTTCTACAAGGCCTTCGGCTTCGGGCCCTACCCCTGCATCTTCTGCGAGCACTGCGTCGCCGAGGAGCAGCCGGGGGTCGTGGACGAGTCCATCCGGCGCCTGTGCCGGCACATGGATCTCGTCCGGCCGAGCATGGAGGCCGCGGGCATGGATGTCTTTGCCACGGCGAAGAACGCCGGCTGGGACCTCTCCACCATCCCCTGCAAGAACCTCGAGTACGGGAAGATCGTCCACGGGGACATCGTCTCCGTCGGGCTCGTCCTCCTTGAGTGAGGGGCATTCCGCCAGGAATGGCCCTCGGTCACCGGAGGTGACCGCGGGCATACTTTCACCCCGCGCCGTGAAACGCTAAAAGAGCCGGCGACCACTCCTCCGTGATGCTCCAGACCCTCCATCGCGTCTCGGAGAGGTGGCGGGCGGCCGTGGACGCGGTCCCGGGCTACGAGGTGGTGGAGGACGGGAAGATCTTCCGCACCTCATTCCTCGATTCCTACGTCTTCTCCTCCGAGCACGGGAGGGCCCTGGAGCTCCTGGGGAGCATGATATCCCTCCACGAGGGAAGACCGGTCCGGCAGGTGCTCCCGGGAAGGGAGGTGGAGACCGGTTTCGGCCCCGCCTGGTGCATCGAGGCCCGGACAGAGGTCCCGGACCTCCACCCCGACCGGAACCGGGTGACGGAGTGCCTCCTCGGGGAGCTCCGGCTCCTGGAAGGGATCGGGGCGGTGACCGAAAAAAGGCTCCGGGGCCGGGGGTGCCGTTCCATCCTCGACCTGCGGGATCACCGGCGGTTCGGGCCGGGCGCCCGGGAGTTCCTCGCGATGCTCGATCGGGCAGAGACCGTTCCCCTCGCGGGATGGATCTCCCGGTGGTTTCCCCGCTCGCACCCCCTCTCCCTCGCCCCCTGCGGCCTCCACCGCCGGGACGAGCTGGTCTTCCTCGACATCGAGACCCTGGGGATCTTCTCCCGTCCCATCGTCCTCATCGGCATCGGACGGCTCGCGGGCTCCACTCTCGCGACGAGCCAGTACCTCGTCCGGGAGATCTCGGAGGAGCCCGCCGCCCTGAATGCCGCCCTGGAGGACCTCACGGGCGAAGGGGCGGCCTACGTTTCCTTCAACGGGAAGAGCTTCGACATCCCCTATATCGGCGAGCGGGCGGCCTACTACGGGATGCCCGTCCGGCTGGACCGGCCCCACTTCGACCTCCTCCACTTCTCCCGGCGCCGATGGGGGAGGGAGCTCCCCGACTGCCGGCTCTCGACCCTCGAGCGCCACGTCTTCGGGATATCCAGGGGGGTCGATATCCCGGGGAGCCTCGTCCCGGAGTTTTACGAGGCCTTCCTCCGGACCGGCAACTGCGGGCCTCTCGTTCCCATCGTTGACCACAACCGCCAGGACCTGGTGTCCCTCGGGTACCTGCTCTCGACCCTCCTTGAGGATCTCCATGCCCGTTCCTGACCTCATCGCATCCCTGGAAAAGGATCCCCGCCAGGCCCGGAGGGTGGCCCATGTGCGGGTCATTCCGGCTCAGGAGGCGAACTACGCGACCCCGGTGAGGCCCCTTCCTCCCGTCCTTGACAGGTACCTCGACAGGAAGGGGATCCGGCTCTTCACCCACCAGGTCGAGGCGCTGGAAGCCATGAGGGACGGGGAGAACCTGATCATCACCACCCCGACGGCCTCGGGGAAGACCCTCGCCTTCAACCTCCCCATCTTCGAGGCCCTCCATGACCGGCCCGAGGCGACGGCTCTCTACCTCTATCCCACGAAGGCTCTCGCGAACGACCAGCTGAAGGCCATCCAGGGGCTCGAGGAGGGGACGGGTATCGCCACCGCCGGGGCCATCTACGACGGGGACACTCCCTCCTCCCGGCGGCCCCTCATCCGGGAGCGCTCCCGGATCATCCTCTCAAACCCGTACGAGCTGCATCAGGTCCTTCCCTGGCATCACCGGTGGGAGCGGTTCTTCCGGAACCTTTCCTTCGTGGTCATCGACGAGGCACACCGGTACCGGGGGGTCTTCGGCTCCCACATGGCCTACCTGATCCGGAGGCTGCGGCGGATCGCCAGGCACTACGGGGCGGACCCCCAGTTCGTCCTCTCCACGGCCACCATCGCAAACCCCCTCGAGTTCGGGAGGAACCTGACCGGCCATGACTACCACCACGTGCACGCCGACGGGTCCCCCCGGGGGAGGAAGCACTTCGTCCTCTACAACCCCTTCCCCGATGGTGTGAACGGTAAGTCGGTCCACCGGGAGACCGAGGAACTCCTTCTCTCCTGCCTCTCCCACGAGCTCCAGACCCTCTGTTTCACCGTCTCGCGGCGCATGGCCGAGCTCATCGCCATGTGGGCGCACGAGGACCTGGCCCGGAAGGGGAGGGACCCCGGCCAGGTCACCGCGTACCGGGCGGGGTACCTTCCCGAGGAGAGGAGGGCCATCGAGGACCGGCTGAAGTCGGGCCGGCTCAGGGGCCTCACCTCCACGAACGCCCTCGAGGTCGGGATCGACATCGGGGGCCTCGACGCAGTCCTCATTTCGGGCTTCCCCGGGACCATCATCTCCACCTGGCAGCAGGCGGGCCGGGCCGGGCGTCGGGGAAATGACTCGGCCGCCTTCCTCATCGCCTTCCAGGATCTCCTCGACCAGTATTTCATGCGCCACCCGGACACCTTCTTCGGGAGCCCCCACGAGCATGCCATCGTCGACCTCGCGAACCCGTACATCGTCTCCGGCCACCTCCTCTGCGCCGCCTCGGAGCTGCCCGTGAACCCGGACCGGGACCGCCCCCTCTGGCCGGGGGAGCTCGATCCCCCCATCCGCTCCCTCACCGAGGCCCACCTCCTCCGCCCGACCCCGCACGGCGCGGTCTACTGCGGGAGGGGGCGGGCCGCCGAGGCGGTGAAGCTTGACTCCATCTCCTCCGAGACCTTCCGGATGACCTGCAACGGCACACTCCTCGAGACCCTGGACCGCGCCCAGGCCTACCGGGAGGCCCACGAGGGGGCGGTCGTCCTCCACCGGGGCGAGACCTACCTCGTACGCGAGATGGACCTTGACACCCGGAGGATCCGGGTTGAGCGGGCTGACGTGGACTACTACACCGATGCCCTGAAGACCGTGGATCTCAGGGTGGTGCGGGAAATCTCCCGTCGGGAGGGGGAGGGCTTTACCCTGTGCCTTGGTGACGTGGAGGTGACCGAGCAGTACACCGGCTACCGGATCATGAAGTACGACGCCCTCGTTGGCTTCGAGCCCCTGAGCCTTCCGCCCCTGAAGTTCGGTACCCGGGCCTTCTGGTTCACCCTCTCGCCGGGACTGGCGGCCTCCGTCGTTGCCGGGGGATTCGACCTCGCGGGTTCCCTGCACGGGGCCGAGCATGCCGTCATCGGGATCGCACCCTTCCACGTCCTCTGCGACCGCCGGGACCTCGGGGGGGTGTCCACTCCGGCCCACCCGGACACCGACGGGCCGGCTATTTTCGTGTATGACGGCTACGAGGGGGGGATCGGCCTCGCTGAGAAGGCCTTCGAGCTCATGGACCGGATCGCATCGATGGCCTGCGAGGCGGTGAGGGAGTGCCGGTGCGAGGCCGGCTGCCCGGCATGCATCTACTCCCCGAAGTGCGGGAACGACAACACACCGCTCGATAAGGGGGGGACGGTACAGCTGCTCGGAGCTCTCGGGGGATTTCACGGCAGAACAGAGGGTGTCCGAGAGGGATGATCAAGAACCTCTTCGTAACCGGCGCTCCCGGGTGCGGGAAGACGACCCTGGTCCGGCGTGTTGTTGAGAGTCTGGGGGATCTCCCGATGGCCGGCTTCTACACCGAGGAGATTCGTGAGAAGGGGGAGCGAGTCGGTTTTGCCCTCGTCAGCCTCGACGGGAAGAGGGGGATCCTCTCCCACGTAACGGTAAAGGGTCCCCTTCGCATCGGGAAGTACGGGGTGGACACCGGTGGCTTCGAATCCTTCCTCGGGGAGCTCAGGCTCGGGGACCCGGGCACCCGCGTCGTTGTCATCGACGAGATCGGGAAGATGGAGTGCCTGTCGGAGAGGTTCGGGAATCTCATGCGGGAGATCCTCGGTTCTCCCGTCCCCCTTCTTGCCACCATCGCGCTGCGGGGGACTCCGGCCATCGAGAGGGTCAAGAAGAGGCCCGATGTGAGGGTCATCACCATGACCCGGGAGGATCGGGACATGAAGTTCGGGGAGGTCCTGGGCGAGATCCGAGCCTTATTGGGTACTTGAGGAGCCCTCACCCTTCGAGGGCCCTTCGCATCCCCGCGACAAAGTCCCGGATCTCCCCGGCCATCCGTGCCCCGTCCCGGTGCCGCTCCTCCACGATCTTCACGATGGCCGATCCGACGATGATCCCATCGGCCCCTGCCTTCGCGAGAGCTCCCGCGTGCTCCGGCCGGGAGATCCCGAAGCCCACGGCGAGGGGGAGCCGGGTCCGGGGGCGGACCCGGCCGATGAGCGAGGAAGCCTCGTCGGAGAGACGTTCGCGGGCGCCGGTGACCCCGAGAAGGGAGGCGAGGTAGAGGAACCCGCTCCCCGATTTCGCGATGAGGTCGAGCCTTTCCCGGGAGGTCGAGGGGGCAATGAGGAAGATCTGGTCGAGGTCGTTCATCTTCGCTGCTGCGAGGGCCCGCTCGCCTTCCTCGGGGGGCATGTCCACGACGAGTACTCCGTCCGCACCCGCATCCCTCGCTTCCCGGTAGAACCGATCAACACCCCGCCGGTGGACGGTGTTGCAGTACACCATGAGGATGAGGGGGATCTCCGAGTCCCGCCGGATCTCCCGGACCGCCTCGAAGTACCTGTCCGTGGTCATCCCGCCTTCGAGGGCACGGATGTGAGCCCTCTGGAGGGTCGGGCCGTCGGCGACGGGATCGGAGAAGGGCATGCCGAGCTCAAGAATGTCTGCGCCTCCATCGAGGACCGCCCGGACGGCGGTGGCGAACCCACCCGGGTCCGGATCCCCGGTCACCAGGTAGGCGATGAAGGCCGGCCGGTCCAGCGACGCGAAGAGCTCCCCGATCCGGGTCATGGCCTCTCCCCCGCGATACGGGCGACCTCGGCGAGGTCCTTGTCCCCCCGGCCCGAGAGGTTCACGACCACGATGTCATCCCGGCCGAACTCCTCCTTCAGGTTCACGAGACCCGCGAGGGCATGGGCGGACTCGAGGGCGGGGATGATCCCCTCCCGTCGGGAAAGGAGGGTGAAGGCATCGAGGGCCTCCCGGTCGGTGACCGCGATATACTCGGCCTTTCCCGAGTTCTTCAGCATCGAGTGCTCGGGCCCCACGCCCGGGTAGTCGAGGCCGGCGGCCACGCTGTGGGTGGAGAGGACCTGGCCGTCCCCGTCCTGGAGGAGGTAGGAGAGGGCCCCGTGGAGAATCCCCGGCGACCCGGCGCAGAGGGAGGCCCCGTGCCGGCCGGTACCCAGCCCTTCGCCCCCAGCCTCAACCCCGATGAGCCTCACCCGGTCCGAAAGGAAGGGGTGGAAGATCCCGATGGCATTGGAGCCTCCGCCCACGCAGGCGATGACCGCGTCGGGAAGCCTCCCCTCCTTCTCAAGGACCTGGGCCCGGGCCTCCCGGCCGATGACCGACTGGAAGTCGCGGACCATGAGGGGGAAGGGATGGGGTCCCACCACGGACCCGAGGAGGTAGTGGGTCTCCTTTGCGGAGGCCGCCCAGTCCCGGAGGGCCTCGTTCACGGCGTCCTTGAGGGTTCTCGTCCCCGAAGACACGGGGATCACCTTCGCACCCATGAGCTCCATCCGGAAGACATTGGGGCGCTGCCGTGCGATGTCCACCTCCCCCATGTAGACCTCGACGGGAAGGCCGAGGACGGCCCCGGCGATGGCCGTGGCCACGCCGTGCTGTCCCGCGCCCGTCTCGGCGATGAGCCTCTTCTTTCCCATGTGCCTCGCGAGGAGGGCCTGCCCGAGGGTGTTGTTCAGCTTGTGGGCCCCGCCGTGGAGGAGGTCCTCCCTCTTCAGGTACACCCGGCAGCCCATGTCCCGGGACAGGTTCGCGCAGAAGGTCAGGGGGGTGGGTCTTCCTGCGTACTCGGTCAGGTAGGAGTTGAGGGACGAGAGGAAGGCCGGGTCCTTCCGGAACCGTTCGAAAGCCTCCTCAAGTTCGGCGAGGGCTCCCATCAGGGCCTCGGAGACGAACCGGCCCCCGAAGGCCCCGAACCGTCCTTTCCTCACGGGAGCACCCCCTGCGCGGCCCGGATGAAGGCGGTGACCCTCGCGGGATCCTTGATCCCCGGGCTTATCTCCACGCCGGAGGCCACATCGACTGCATAGGGCCGGATAGCCCGGATGGCATCCGCCACGTTCCCGGGGGTGAGGCCGCCCGCGAGGGTCACGGGGACCCGCGAGCGCCGTACCATCTCCCGGGCAAAGCCGGGATCGTAGTGTCTTCCCGTTCCCATGGACTGGTCCACCACGAGGGCGTCGGCGTCACCGGGGAGGGGATCCCCCGGTTTCACCACCCGGAGAACCCTTACCGGAGGCGGGGCCGGGAAGGTAAAAGGGTGGGAGATCTGGACGGCACCGGGGTGGAGAGTGATGATTTCCTCGAGATCCTTCCGGGTCTTCGTGTGGGTCACCGCCACCGTCGTGATAAAGGGCCCGACCGACCGGAAGATCTCTCCGGCAGTCTCCAGGCTTATGCACCGGGGGGAGTCCGAGAACAGGATGACCCCGATGGCATCGGCGCCTGCCTTCTCGGCGTGGATGGCATCTTCGGCCCTCGTGATCCCGCAGATTTTTACCCGTACGCGAGTCTCCCGATGATTTCCGGGCAAAGGTACCGGCCCGCTGATCTTCACGCGCATACGAGGGCCTCCAGGGTTTTTCCCGGGTCCTCCGAGGCCATGAGGGAGGAGCCGACGAGGAAGGCATCGCAGGAATCCCTCAGCGTCCGGATATCGTCGGGGGATCGGATCCCGCTTTCAGAGACCACCCTCTTTCCTGCCTTCCTGATGCCCGGCCCGAGGGCGATGGTGGTGGCGAGGTCAATCTCCATCGAACCGAGGTCACGGTTGTTCACGCCGATGAGGTTCGAGCGTGTCCGGATGGCGGCCTCGGCCTCCTCCCGGGTATGCACCTCAACCAGGGGTTCGATCCCGAGGGCGAGGGCACGGTCCACGAACCCCGAAAGCCGGTCCCCGAGGAGGGCCGCGATGAGGAGGACGGCGTCCGCCCCGAGGGCCCGGGTTTCGTCGAGCTGGACGGGATGAATGATGAAGTCCTTCCGAAGAACCGGGACCCCGACCGCCCCCCGGACCCGGGTGAGGGATGCCGTGGACCCCGCGAAGAATCCAGGCTCGGTGAGAACCGAGAGGGCGCAGCAGCCTCCCCGGACGAGGTCCCGGGCGATCCCGTCGGGGGAGGTAGGGGCGCGGATCCTCCCCCGGGACGGCGAGGCAAACTTCACCTCGGCGATGATGGCGTTCCGTCCCGGGGGGCGGCAGACGGCCCTGTTCAGGCTCCGGTGAGGGCCGGCGGCCGGCGGAAGGGAAAAGGTCCTCCCCTCCAGGGCCCGGACTCGCTCCTCCGTCGCCTCCAGGATCTCGTCAAGGATCACGGTCACGCTCCCACCGTGGCATCGATGAAGGCCCCGAGCTTCTCCAGGGCCTGGCCGGAGTCGAGGGACTCCTCGGCCCGGGAGAGCCCGCCGGCGATGGACTGAGCCCCGCCTCCAAGATAGATGGCGGCCCCCGCATTCATGAGGACCGCGTCCCGGGCCGCACCCATCTCGCCGGAGAGGACCTCCCGGAGGATCCGGGCATTCTCCGCGGCGTCCCCGCCCCGGAGATCCTCGATGGAGGAGACGGGGATCCCGAAGTCCCCGGGGTGGAGGGTGTACTCCCGGATCCCATCCCCGTCGATCTCCGCGACCCGGGTCGGCCCGGCGGTGGTGATCTCGTCGATGCCCTCTCCATGGACCACCATGGCCCGCTCGGCCCCGAGAAGACGGAGGACCTCTGCCATGGTGAGGACGGCATCCGGCCGGTACACGCCGAGGAGCTGGATCCGGGCACCGGCGGGATTCGTGAGGGGGCCGAGGAGGTTGAAGACGGTCCTCACCCCGAGCTCCTGCCGGACCCCCATGACCCGGCGCATCGCCGGGTGGTAGAGGGGCGCGTACAGGAAGGCGATGCCCGTCGCCCGGAGAACGCCGGCCATCCGGTCAGGGGGAATTTCGATCCTCGCCCCCAGGGTGGTGAGGACGTCGGCCGAACCGCACCGGCTCGTCACCGACCGGTTCCCGTGCTTCACCACCGGGAGCCCGGCCCCGGAGACCACGAAGGCCGCTGCCGTGCTCACATTGAAGGTCCCGGATCCATCCCCCCCGGTCCCGCAGGTGTCGACGAAGGGTCCCGCGAGACTGTGGGGGAAGGGGACGGCGAACTCCCGCATCGCCCCGGCAAACCCCGCGAGCTCCTGGCTCCGCGCCCCCTTCATGGAGAGGGAGGCGAGGATGGCCCCGATCTGGGCCGGGGTCGCGTCGCCGGCCATGACGGCCCTCATCACCGAGGCCGCCTCCTCCCGGTTGAGATCCCGGCCCGAGGTGAGGGCAAGGATCGCCTCCTTGGGGGTCACGCTCCCTCCCCCGAGAGGAAGTTTCCGATGATCCGCGGGCCTTCGCCGGTCAGGATGCTCTCGGGATGGAACTGGACCCCGTCGATGGGATATCTCCGGTGCCGCACGCCCATCACGCAGCCATCCTCGGGGCACTCTGCCGATACCTCGAGATCGGAAGGAAGGGAGGCGCGTTCGGCGACCAGGGAATGGTACCTCGTCGCCGTGAAGGGGTTCCCGAGACCGGTGAAAATGCCCTTTCCGTCGTGGCTGACCGGCGAGGTCTTCCCATGGACGGGTCTCTGCCCCCGCACGACCCGTCCCCCGAAGGCGGTGCATACGGCCTGGTGGCCCAGGCACACCCCCAGGGTGGGGATATCGTGGGAGAGGGTGGAGAGGGCGGTGAGGCAGAGCCCCGAGTCCTCCGGGCGGCCCGGACCCGGTGAGAGGATAATCCGGTCCCAGCTGTGCCGCTCCAGGGCATCCTGCGGTGCGTCGCAGAGGATCACCTCGGGGATGGCACCCGCCGAGCCCACGAGCTGGGTCAGGTTATAGGTGAAGCTGTCGTAGCAGTCGATGATGAGGACCCTCACCCGGATCCCTCCACGAGCTCGATGGCCCGGATGAGGGCCATCCCCTTGCTCTCGGTCTCCTCCCACTCCCGGCCGGGGTCGGAGTCGGCGACGATCCCGGCCCCCACCTGGACCTCGGCCCGCCTCCCCCGGGCGACGATGGTGCGGATGGTGATGGCGAACTCGAGGGTCCGGTCGAACCCCGCGTACCCGACGGCCCCCGCGTAGAGACCCCGTCGCTCCGGCTCCAGCTCCTCGATGATCTCCATGGCCCGGATCTTCGGGGCTCCCGACACCGTCCCCGCCGGGAAACAGGACTTCAGGGCATCGAAGGGGGTCAGGTGGTCCGAGAGGGTCCCGTGGACCGTGGAGACCAGGTGCTGGACATGGGAGAACCGTTCCACGGCCATGAAATCCTCGACCCTGACCGAGCCGAACCGCGAGACCCTTCCCACGTCGTTCCGGGCGAGGTCCACGAGCATGAGGTGCTCGGCCCGTTCCTTTTCGTCGGAACGCAGTTCCTGTGCCAGCCGCTCGTCCTCCTCCGGGGTCCTTCCCCG
>DATGDI010000229.1:0-5412 GCA_035310965.1 Methanomicrobiales archaeon | reverse complement strand
ACGTCTCCCGGGCGGAGGGCAACGAGAAGAAGGGGAAGGAGAAGGAGAAGAAGAAAGGGAAGCGGTGAGGATCGTGGCCGGGATCCGGGTTCTCCTGAGGGACGTGGCAGGCGGCCACCGGCTCACGGAGGCGGAGGCCCTCCGGCTCATGGGGGCGACCGGCCGGGACGTCTGGGCGGTGGCGGGGTGCGCCGACCGGCTGCGGGAGGAGCGGGTCGGCGAGGCGGTCACCTACGTCCGGAACCAGAACCTGAACGTGACGAACATCTGCGTGAACTCCTGCGGGTTCTGCGGTTTCTCCCGGAAGCGGGGGGACCCGGATGCCTACTTCCTCGACCGGGCGGCGATCCAGGCCAAGGCCGCCCGGGCCCGGGAACGGAAGGCGACCGAGATCTGCACGGTGAGCGGTCTCCACCCGGACTTCACCGCCGACTCTTACGTCGATATCCTCACCGCGATCCGGGAGGCGGCGCCGGGCGTCCACCTTCATGCCTCAAATCCTATGGAGGTTGCCTACGGGGCTGCGCGGAGCGGGATCTCCACCGCCGAGATGGCAGGCAGGCTGAAGGCAGCGGGCCTCGGGTCCATGTGCGGGACGGCGGCCGAGATCCTGGTCGACCGGGTCCGGTCGGTGATCTGCCCGGGGAAGATCGACACGGCGAGCTGGGAGCGGATCATCCGGGAGGTCCACGGCCTCGGCATCCCGACCACGGCGACCATCATGTACGGCCATTGCGAGACCGTGGCGGACCGGGCCCGTCACCTCGGTATCCTCCGGGGTATCCAGGATGACACCGGGGGATTCACCGAGTTCGTGCCCCTCTCCTTCATCCACATGGAGACCCCCCTTTTCCGGAAGGGCCTCGCGAGGGCGGGAGCCACGGGAAGGGAGGATCTCCTCATGATCGCCGTATCGCGCCTCTTCCTGGATAACATCCCCCACATCCAGTCGTCCTGGGTGAAGCTCGGGAGGAAGCTCGCCCAGCTCGGCCTCGTCGCGGGGGCCGACGACCTGGGGGGGACCATGTACGAGGAGTCCATCTCGAAGGGTGCCGGGGCAAAGGATACCGAGTACCTGGACCCGGCGGAGATGGAGCGGATGGCAGAGGACCTCGGGCGGCCCCTGCGGCAGCGGACCACCCTCTACACCCTTCTCTGAAGGTGCCTGGGATCCTGTCCAGAGGGGCCCCTGCCCAGTCCAGAGGGGCCCCCACCCCCCTGGACGATCCCGGCTTGGTCCCGAGGGGCCCCAAACCCCCCGGGACAGCCCAGGTTCCTTCGGAACCGGGGCTCCTGCGGGACCCGGTCCAGAGGGGCCCCCACCCCCCTGGACGATCCCGGCTCCGGCGGGACCCGGGATCTAGTCCTGGGGTCGCAGGAGACTGACGATCTTTTTGCCGATCCGCTCGGCGGCCTGGACCGCGGCCCTGTTCTCGAGGACCTCCCCCGCGAGGTAGCCCTTCCCGAGGACCCCGCCGAGGTACGAGAACTCGTGGGAGTTGAAGAACCCCTCCATGGTCTGGAGGGCCCTCTTCCCGCCCTTGTCGGCGCAAACGGCCACACCGACCGCCCTCCTTCCGGCGAGCTGCCTGTCGTGGTACAGGGAGTAGGTCCGGTCGATGAAGTTCTTCGTCTGCCCGTTTACGTCGTAGTAATAGGTGGGTGACCCCAGGATCAGGACCTCGCACGCGAGAACCCTGTCGATGATCTTGTGCCAGTCGTCGTTTTTCACGGCGCAGGTTCGCTCCTCTTTGCAGCTCTCGCACCCGAGGCAGGGCTTGATCACTTTGTCCGCAAGGGTGATGTACTGGGCCTTGATCCCGGCATCCTTCACCTGGTCGAGGATGAGCCGGACGAGCCGGGCGGTATTCCCGTCCCTGCGCATGGAGCCGGAGATTCCCACTACCTGCATAGGCACTCCCATCGTACCACCTGAACTTACCCCTTAATGAGGGTTGTGCTCACGGGTTTGAGACCGAGCCCTGCCATGGCCTCCATGATCTCCTTCCCGGGGTCCTTCGGCCGGTAGAAGAGGTGTCCCTCGCAGGCGCAGTCCCCCGACCCGAAGGACGGGACGCACCCGCCCCCGAGCGCCCCGGCAAGGGAACACTCCAGGTCCTTCCCCGTGGGCCCGCAGACGATGGCATGGAGAGAGAAGAAGGGGGAGACCAGGAGGTGGTCCACGTGCCACTTCGGGGCCCGGTCCCGCGCGATGGAGAGCCGGCGGTGCCGTCTCACCCGGGCGAGCCCGCCGGGCCCCCTCGCGGACCCGACATAGACGTGCCACCCTCTCCGGAAGCGGACCTCCCCGAGACTCCCGATGGTGAGCCGGCAGGAACGGTTCCGGAAGACGAGGGCATAGATACCCTTATCCATGGAGGTCCCCGACGGCCTTCAGCGCCGCGGCGATGTGCCGGCTCCCGCCCTCCCGGACCGGTTCCCCGTGGCCGGGGTAGATCCCCCGGATGGAGTAGCCGGAAAGCCTCCGCAGGGACTCCCTGACGGCCGGGAGGCTCCCCCCCGGGAGGTCGTACCTCCCGAAGGACCCGTGGGTGAAGACGGTGTCCCCTGAGATGAGGAACTCCTCCGTCGGGTGGTACAGGCAGACGGACCCGGGGGTGTGGCCCGGGGTATGGATGACCGTGAGATCCCCCACCCGGTCCCCGTCCGCCAGGAACCGATCGACGGTGACCGGGGCCGCCTTTTCGCCGAAGAGCATGGCAGAGGAGAGGAGGTCGTTCCCGAGGCTCTCGGCGTCCGCCCGGTGGACCGAGACCCGGCCGCCGGTCATGGCCCTTATCTCGGTGAGGTGGGCGGTGTGGTCATAGTGGCAGTGGGTAAGGACGATCTCCCCGATCCTGTCACGGTAGGGGGCGACCTGCATGGGGAGGACCCCGCAGTCCACGAGGACGTTTCCCACGAGGTAGGAGTTTGCCCAGAACCCGCTGCCCGGGATCCACGTGACAGGCATGTAAGATAATAAGCCCGGGGCACTACATGTGTGTTATGTCTTCCCTCCCGGCCCTGTGCAGGACCGGCGTGCCGGACCCCGTCCTTTCTGCTGCTGGAGAGGAGGGTATCCCGCCCGAACAGCTCGCCCGGGATATCGCGAGGGGATGGGCTGTCATCCCTTCAAACCCCCGGAGGAGACACCGGATGGCCGCCATCGGGGCAGGCTGCCGGGTGAAGGTGAACGTGAACGTCGGCACCTCGGGCATCCGCTGCGATCCGGAGCTCGAGCTCGAGAAGGCCAAGGCGGCCCTTACCAACGGGGCCGACACCCTCATGGATCTCTCGACGGCCGGGGACCTCCCGGCCATCAGGGAGCGGATCCTCTCCCTCGATGCTCCCGTGGGGACGGTCCCGGTCTACGAGGCGGTGAGACGGGCGGGGAGCGCGGTGGACCTTGACGGGGACCTCCTCTTCCGGGTGATCCGGGAGCACTGCCGGCAGGGGGTGGACTTCCTCACCCTCCACACGGGCGTGAACCTCGCGGCCCTCGACGCCCTCCATGCCGACCCCCGGATCATGGGAGTCGTGTCCCGGGGCGGGGTTTTCCACATCGCGAGGATGGTGGAGACCGGCGAGGAGAACCCCCTCTTCGCCGAGTTCGACTACCTGATGGAGATCCTCCTCGAGGAGGATGTGGTGGCGAGCCTGGGCGACGGGATGCGGCCCGGATGCCACCATGACGCGGGGAAACTCGCGAAGACCACCGAGTACCTCACCCTGGGCCGCCAGGCGAAACGGGCCCTCGATCTCGGGGTCCAGAGGATGATCGAGGGACCGGGGCACATCCCCCTCGCCCAGGTGAGCCACAACATCCGGATGATCAAGGAGCTCACCGGGAACGCCCCCCTCTACCTCCTCGGCCCGCTCGTGACCGACATCGCCACGGGCTATGACCACGTGGCAGCGGCCGTGGGCGGCGCGGTGGCCTGCATGGACGGGGCCGACTTCCTCTGCATGGTCTCCCCGAGCGAGCACCTCGCCCTTCCCAGTGTCGAAGAGATAGTCGAGGGGACCCGGGTGTGCAGGATCGCGGCACACATCGGCGACACCGTGAGGTGCACCGGGAAGGACGGGTCGGAGCGGGAGCTCGCCATGGCCCTCGCGAGGCGGGACCTCGACTGGGAACGGCAGTTCGCGACCGCCCTCTACGGCGATGTGGCGAGGCGGATCCACGAGAGGGACGGGGATCTCGAGACCTGCTCCATGTGCGGGGACCTCTGCGCCGTGAAGATGGTGAAGGACCTGCTTTCGGGCGGAAAGAGGAAGGAATAGGATTATTTCAGCTTCAGGATCCGGATCGCGAGGAGGGCCGCGTTCTCCCCGCCGTCAACCGCCACGCAGGCCACCGGCACTCCCTTCGGCATCTGGGCGATGGAGAGGAGGGAGTCGAACCCCCCGAGCTTCCCGCTCACGGGGACCCCGATGACCGGCTTATCGGTCTTCGAGGCGATGACCCCCGGAAGGGCGGCGGACATCCCGGCGACGGCGATGAAGATCTTCGCCCTGCTCTTTTTGAGAAACGCATCGAGTTCATCGGGGTTGCGGTGGGCCGAGATCACGTGGTGCTCGTACGGCACATGGTGCTCCTCGAGGACCTTCACGACCTTCTCCACGATGTGCGCATCGGAGGTCGATCCCGAGATGATGGCGACATCCGCACGGGGCAGGGGGGGCATCCAGAGCTTACTTATTCCTCGCCATACATATATTATGGCTGATCGCCATGGAGAATGAACCCCTCCTCATGATTCCGGGCCCGGTTCCCGTCCCCGAGCGGGTGCGGATGGCCATGCTCCGGCAGGCCATCAACCACCGGGGGCCCGAGTTCGGGGCCATCTATGCAGAGTCCGTCCGGGTGCTGAAGGGGCTCTTCCGCACAGGAAATGAGCTCTTCATCCTCTCGGGGTCCGGGACGGCCGCCATGGAGGCCGCCATCGGGAACTTCGGGAGGGACCGGAGGATCGTCTCCCTGGTGAACGGGAAGTTCGGGGAGCGGATGGGGAAGATCGCGGAGCGATACGGCGACGTGAAGCTGATCCAGTCCGACTGGGGGACCCCCCTCGACCTGGAGGGCCTCGCGAAGGCCCTCGGGGAGGGGGCCGACCTCGTGACCCTGGTCCACAACGAGACCTCCTCGGGGATCAGGAACCCCGCGGCCGAGGTGGGGAGGCTCGCCCGGAAACACGACGCCCTCTTTGTCATGGACGGCATCACCTCCATCGGCGGCGACGTGGTGGACATGGACGGCTGGGGGGTGGATGTGGCCTTCGTCGGCTCCCAGAAGTGCCTGGCGGCCCCGCCGGGCCTCTCGGCCATCTCGGTCTCGAAGAGGGCCTGGGAGCGTCTCTCGGAGAGGAGGCCGTACTACCTGGACCTGGCCGCCTACCGGAAGAGCGCCGC
>DATGDI010000228.1:0-5749 GCA_035310965.1 Methanomicrobiales archaeon | reverse complement strand
CGCACATCTGGCTCACCCCCCCCAACTTTATACGTCGTGCCGCCACTCAGGTTTCCGGGTGCCAAACTCGGTTTTCACATGGCAGATTCCCAAGGTCACCATCTTAGATGCCCACCCCGGCCCTTTTATTCATACCTCCCCCAAAGCCCTGGATACAGGAGAGAAACAGGATATTTCCCGTATTCTCCTCGGTATTCGCCCATCACGGCGAAGGAACCGCTCATACATTGCCCGGACCGGTGGATACCACATAGTATTTCTCTTTCACGGTAGCGGGTTCCCTTCAGCCGGGTTTCCCCTGTAAGGATGGGGGGAGGATACTCCATGTAATTTTCGGTAAGAACCCTTTAATTCAGGTGACGCCTAAAGAGAGAGGGAGGATAGCATGGCCCCGTTCCCCGACCTTTTACGGAAGTACCGGAAATACCTCGTCTGGTCTGCCCTCGTGCTCATCGGGATCCTCTGCCTCTGGATCCGGTTGAACCCTCTCTCCCATCTCCAGACCCTTGCGGGCGGGGATCCCCTGAACCTGTCGGCGAGCGACGATCCCCTCTACAACTTCCGGCAGGTGGAGCTGATCATCAGGCACTTCCCGGCCTACCCCTGGTTCGACCCCATGACCCTCTACCCTTTTGGCCAGGTCATCTACTGGGGCCCGCTCTTCCCCGCCATCGCCGCCGCGGTCTGCATGATCCTGGGGATGACCACCCGGCCTGACATCATCTTCGTCTCCCAGCTCATCCCGCCCGTCATGGCCGTCGCCATGGTCCCCCTCATGTTCCTCGTCGGGAGGAAAATGGCGGGCTGGAGGACCGGCCTCCTCGCCGCGCTCTTCATCGCCATCGTCCCGGGGCAGTACCTCCAGCGCTCCCTCTTCGGGTACTTCGACCACCACATCGCCGAGGTCCTCTTCTCCACCCTCTTCTGCCTGGGCTACATCTCGATCCTCGTGTACACGAAGCGGAATCCGGTGGACCTCGGGAAAAGGGAGACCCTGAAGATCCCTGCCATCCTCTCCATCCTGACCGCCGGTGCGTACCTCCTCGGGCTCTTCACCATGCCCACCATGATCCTCTTCGCCCTCATCGTGACCGCTTTCACCGTGTTCCAGTTCGTCTATGACTTCTTCCGGCGGAGGCCGAGCGATTACCTCCTTCTCGCGAATGTCATCATCTTCGGCGTGGCAATCCTCGGCCTCCTCGCCTTCGGGATCAAGCACCCGGGGCTCGATCTCTCCCGCTATACCCTGGGTCACATCGCCGCCTACCTCATGATCATCGTCGGCACCGGTATCCTCGCCGGTCTCGCCCGGTTCATGAAGGAGAGGCCCAGGTATCAGTACCCCCTGGTCCTGGCCGCAATCGGGATCCTTGTGGCGATCTTCCTCGTAGGCCTTGTCCCGGATATCTACAACGTCCTCATCGCCGGTCTCTTCAGCTTCTTCGGAACCCAGGCAGTCACCCTGACCGTGCAGGAGGCGAGAGGCTGGGATCCCCTCCTCGCCTGGGCCACGTTCCAGTACGGCCTCATCCTCATGGGCCTCGGCATGGTGGCCGTCCTCTACCGCAACTGGCGGGAGGAGCACCCCGACCAGATCTTTGTCCTCATCTGGGCCCTCATTATCCTCTACTCCACCTGGCAGCATGTCAGGTACGAGTACTACCTCGCGGTGAACATCGCCCTCCTCTCGGCCTTCGCGGTCGGGACGGGGCTCGATCGCGGTTGGGGACCTGCCCGGAGCTTCATAGAGAAACGGATCCTCCCGGTAGCAGCGGCCGAAACCCCGGTGAAACCGAAGGAGGAGAGGCCCCCGAAGAGATCGAAGCGGGGTGTGAAGGAGAAGGCACCCGGAAAGACAACCGGAAAGGCCCCCGGAAAGACAACCGGGAACCCCTGGATCGTCGCCCTTGCGGCCGTGGCCGTCCTTGCCATTTTCTTCACCTACGCCTCGGTCCAGTACGACGGCCTCTACTCCCAGGGAACGCTCGCGAACGGTGACTGGAAGGAGTCCCTCGAGTGGATGGGAAATAACACCCCCAATCCGGGTGTAGACTACTCCGGCATCTTCGACCAGTCGACCTTCACCTACCCGGCCGGCTCCTACGGGGTGATGTCCTGGTGGGACTACGGCCACCAGATCACCTTCATCGCAAAACGCATCCCCAATGCAAATCCCTTCCAGGCCGGGGTCGCGGGCCCGGCCGGCGCTGCCGCCTTTTTCATGACACGGTCCGAGGAGTATGCCGATTCCGTTGCTGACCAGCTCGGGACCCGGTATGTCATCACCGATATCGAGATGGACAGCCCCAAGTTCTGGGCCATGGCTACCTGGTTCAACAGTTCGGTGAACGACACGCCATACAACCCGGCCTACTATGTGCAGAGCCAGACGGCCGGGCAGTACGAGCTCGTGAAGCTGAACAACCAGTCCTACTACGAGACGATGGTCTCCCGGCTCCACAACTTCGACGGGTCCATGGCGACCCCGTCCTCGGTCTACTACATCGAGTACCAGCTCCCCTCGGTCACCGGACTCGACTGGCCTCTCATCACGAACGCCCAGATCCTCAGTGCCGGGGACGCGAAGAACAGGACGGTCCAGTTCAACGCGAACGCCCCCCTTGGGAAGCTCGCGAACACCGTTTCGCAGGCGCTCTTCCTCCCGGTGGACACCGTGCCCGCGTTGCGACACTACCGCCTGGTCCATGAATCCCCCTCGGGAGTCTATTCCAATGCCTCCGCCCCCGACATCAAGTACGTGAAGGTCTTCGAGTACGTGAAGGGTGCCCGGATCCGGGGCCAGGGAGTCATCGCCCTGGACCTCGTCACGGAAGCGGGAAGGCGGTTCACCTACCGGCAGACGAGCCAGGACGGCGGATTCGTGGTCCCCTACTCGACCCAGGGGAACCCCTCCGGGGTCCGGGCCGTCGGGAAGTACAGGATCGAGGGAACCGGCCTCTCCTTCGACGTTCCGGAATCGGCGGTGATACAGGGCTCGGCCATCTGATCCCATTCCCCTCCACGGACATGACCTGCGGTGTCGTCACGGGAAAGATCTTCTGCCGGCATCAGCTGCCGGGGCACCCGGAGAGCCCCGACCGGCTCCGGCTTGCCATAGGCGGGGTGCCGAGGGCTGCCCGGAGGCTCGACCCGGCTGAGGCATCCCGGGAGGACCTGGAGCGGGTCCACCGGCGCGAGTATCTCGCCTGGCTCCGGGGGGTCGCGACCGGTGAATGCTACATCGACTTCAACACCTACATCTGCCCCGACTCCTTCGAGGTTGCCCGGTTCGCGGCCGGGTCGGCCGCCCGGGCCGCGGAGGAGGCCCTCGACGGGCACAGCTGCTTCGCCCTCGTGCGGCCCCCCGGCCACCATGCCGGGCCGGGCCGGGCGAGCGGGTACTGTCTCCTGAACAACGTGGCCGTCGCGGCCGCCCGGGCCCTCGGGTCCGTGGACCGGGTGGCCATCGTGGACTGGGACCTCCATCACGGGAACGGGACCCAGGAGATCTTCTATGACGACGACCGGGTGCTCTTCTGCTCCGTCCACCAGGGGGAGGGGTTCCCGGGGAGCGGCGTCCCGGGGGAGACCGGGGCGGGCCAGGGGCACGGGTATACCCTGAACGCCCCCCTGGAATCGGGCTGCGGCATCGCGGATTACGAGCTCGTCTTTGGCGAGGTCTTCTGCCCTGCCCTCGAACGGTTCCGGCCGGACCTCCTCCTCGTCTCGGCCGGCCAGGATGCCCTCGCCGATGATCCCAAGGGGGTGATGAGGCTCGCCCCGGGTGATTACGGCATCCTCACCCGGATGCTCCGGGAGGCCACCGATCTCCCCCTGGCCCTCACCCTCGAGGGCGGGTACGGCCCCTCCCTCGGAAAGGCCATCGCCGCCATCTTCCGGGGCCTCGGTGGGGGTCGGCCGGCCCAGGAAACGGGACCGCCGCCGGCCCGATCCACGCGGGAGATGGTCAGGATCCTGAAAAAGGTGCAGGCCTCCCGGTGATCTCTCCGGGACAGGCAATTCCGGCCTCTTTCGGGAATCCTCCATTATTGCGTAAAAATTTTCTGAATTATTTTGCGTAATCAGCGTAGAATTATATCAAAAGTTTTATAATACCTTACGGCGAGCATGTACATGTTGCCAGAACATGGTGGACCCGGTACGAGTGAGATCACTTCTCTGCACGCTATCACCTCTCATCCCCCGAGGCTTCCCCACCCTGGTCAACGGCGTCTTCAGTCCCGGATCTTTTAGAGCCTGAAACTGGTGTCCGGGATTGGCCCTTCTTTCCGGTGAGGAGATGCTCTTCCCTGATCCTCTCCGATTGCCCCGGTCTGTACCTGACCCGGGACCCCGCATCCCGCCGGTTATTTCCGGCGCACCCTTTCCTTGTTGATGGCGGACATCTCGAGCCCCGGGACGACGACCCGGACCACGGGCACCTTCGTCCGGGTGAGGTCGCAGACGCAGACCCTCTCCACCTTCCCCCCGAGCTCCCCGAGGACCCGCCGGATGTCCCCCCCGATGGTCGGGGTCGAGAGGTCGGGGAGGTCGGCGAGGTCCACGGAGGGCGCCGGCGCGAACCATTCCCGGTTCAGGCGCTTCATCCGGTCGTACCCGACCCGCTGGACGAAGCCCTCCCGCTCCCCCGAGGCAGACCCCCCCTGGATCCGCACCGCCCTCCGCTGGGCAACCTCGGTGAGGGCCTGGATGGCCGCCCCCTGGGGCGAAGGGTGGGCACCGGCCCCGAGGACGAGGAAGGCGGGGTCCCGGGTCACCGGGTCTTCGGCCGCGGCGGCCACCGTCGGAACCGGGGTGATGCCGTCGAGGAGCCAGAGGGTGATGGGGATCCCGGCCTTCTCGAAGAGCCCGAGGAGATCCAGGACCGGGCCCGGCCCGGTCACCGAGAGCCTCTTCCCCATGGAGTGGTCCCGCTCGGCCCGGGAGAGGGAGTCCCGCTCCAGGACCTCGAGGAGCCCCGAGAGGATCGCCTCGTCCCGGGTGTTCCCCGCCGCGAGGCCGTTCGGGTCTGAGGCGAAGAGGCCCTTTGCCTCCCCCAGCGTGTTGTAGGGGAGGAACACCGCGTTGCTCGGGACCCAGACCTCCTCCTTTTCGAGGAGGTCGTAGCCGGGGGACCAGTGGATCCTCTCCCCGGCCTCCAGGGGCCGGGCGAGGATGAGGTCCACGGGATCGACAGCATGGCGGATCCCGATCTCCTCGTAGAGGGCGAGCTTCATGGGGTTCCCCCGGTACTCGGCCGAGGCCCGCTCGACGGCCGTGGCCATGGCCGAGGCCTGGGCAGCCTCCGGGGTGATCCCCCTCCCCACGTGGACCTGGGGATGCGCCGTCCCCGTCCTGCGCCTGATGACGGCGAAGCAGGGGATCCCGTGCCGGTCCTTCTCGGTGCAGTCCACGAGGTCGATGGCACCTGCCTCCCGCATGAGGGGCTCCATCTCCGCCATGGTCTCTGCCGGGTCCCTCGCCCGGTGCGCCCCGAGGAAGAACTTCTTCGCCCCGTCCCCGATCTCCACCTGCATGATGGGAGAGAAGGGAGGCTATCCTTTTATAGGTGGCGAAAGGGATGATCCTCTCATGCAAGCAGGAGAGGTCGCGGTCGGGATGCATGTCAGGTATCCCCGGACCGGGACCACCGGGAAGGTGGTCAGGATCGAGAAGCTCGACCGGGACACCTTTGCCGAGATCGACAGCACCCACCTCCTCTACCGCACCGACCAGCTCATCCCCTTCG
>DATGDI010000227.1:0-3709 GCA_035310965.1 Methanomicrobiales archaeon | reverse complement strand
GCCCCCATCATCGAAGAGAAGAAGGAGGACGAATCGATGGCGCGGGAGTTCACCAGCTCGCTCACACCGGTTCCCCATTTCGCGGGTACGGTGAAACCCTCCGCTGGGATTACATCACGTTCCAGCTGAGACAGATAGATGACGGAGGGAGACGACGTGGTGGAGATCCTTCCTCTTGGCTTGTCCTTCCCCGCCGGAATGCCTACCAGCACAAGGGCAGAAAAGGTGAGGATCAGGGCGACCAGGGTGTACATGAGCAGCCTCGGACGGTACGTCGGCTTACTGGGCACGTGCTCCCCCTCCTCCTGTCCAGTGCGTTCTCGTAACCATTGCGGTCCCATCGGTATTCTCCTGAAGCGAGACAATGTCGCCCTGTGTGAGGCAGGGCTTGACCATCATGTTATGCTCATAATTGAATTCCAGGATGCCTGCATCCGGGGTCTTTACGCCGGCGGTGCAGTTGGAGAGACCATTCTTCGGGTCGGTCTGGCATCCTTCGTCGGAGATGACGGGAACCCCCGTAAAAGACCCGGGGCTCGCTCCGGAATCCACGATGTTTCCCCGGAAGAGGTTCGATCCTTTCTGGGGGCTCGTGATGCCCTGCCTCGGCGCTGGCGATGTCTCGCCCTTTCCTGCAATGACGAACAGGACCGCTCCCGCTGCGAATATGACGAGGAATATCATACCGATTTCCAGGGCAGACAATAACCCGGAATCTTTTTTCATCCGTCTCCCTCCCTTACCTCGTCATTGCCCAGAGGATAACGGCAAAGATCGCGACGGAGATCGCCATGAGGATCATGCCCTGGTACCGGAACAGCCTTTTCCCACCCCTCTTCTCGATGATGCGATCGCTCATCGTGAAGACCCCGGCGACGAGGAAGGTGCCGATGAGCAGGCCGGCAAAGAGCTTGTCGAGCCCGAGAGCCCCGAGGCCGAAGATCGAGGGGTAGCCGGGGAGGGCACGCACCACCCCGACGTTCGTGATGGTTCCGGTCATGTATAAGGGGACGGCGAGCAGCAGGAGGGAGCCCAGGACTAGGAGAGGGGCCTGCAGGGGATACTCGATTCCCCGCCTCTTCAGTAGCTTGTCGATCCAGAGCCCGGACGAGGCGACGAAGGCCCCGAGAAGCAGCCCGACAATGCTGTCATCGACCCCGTACGCACGCGCCACGCCTACTCCGAGCGCCGCTCCGGCCGTGCACAGGGGGCAGTGGGCCGAGGCGGCGGGGACGATCCCCAGGAGGAGGAGAAAGGCCGCGGCGAGGACCGGGAGGAGTTTCACCCATGACCGGCCATTCTTTCGGCCGCCGCCCTCCTGATGGTCGAAAATCGGCCTCGCCGATTTTCTCCACAGGCAACCGTCCTTGCGGCCGCCTGTCGGGTAGAAGTCGAAGATTGGCTTCGCCAATCTTCTCCACGACCGGCCACTCTGATGAGTGCCCTCGTTCCGGCGGGCTTCTATCGAACCCCGCCAGTCGAAAATCGGCTTCGCCGATTTTCTCCACGGGCAGCCGTCCTGATGGCCGCCCGCCCGTAAGCCAAGGCCCGGATTCGAACCGGGATTGAGCTGATCTGCAGTCAGCCGCGTAGCCGCTCCGCCACCTTGGCAATCATTATCGGACCCCTGTGAGATCACGTACTTGGTTCCTCGTGCATGGCTTTTATACGCTGATTTTCAGGCAAGTTTTTCCGCAATCCGGATAGAACATCGCAGACCCTCGGATGAACCGGGGGCCCCCGGATGGACTCTCTGCCAGGAATGCTACCCCCTCGTTTACTGCAACCGGCAATCCCGAATAAAGGGATCGGTAATGAGACACAGTTCCATGGAGAGTGAAGGAAGGGAAAAGTGGGGAAATCGGGTGGATTCTTATGCCTCGATCGCCATCCCGTGCATAACCTGCCGGAGCCCGTACAGGCTCTGCCGGGCATCGGTGATGTGAAGGCGCTCCACGAGAACGTTCTCCCTTTTCAGCCTGGAGAGGGCGTACCGCACCGTCCTGGGCGGGAGATAGGTTTCGCGGATGAGGTCCTTCTGGGTCATCTGCCTGTTCGCCTTCAGGATCGTGTACACGAGCTTTGCCGAAGGCGGCAGGTGTTCGATCTTCCGTGCATCACTTACGAGGGTGGTGTCATTGACCACAAAGACGATCACTCATGGTTGACCACACAGTATCATGGAACTTCACAATTGTTAAGTGTTTCGCTCCGGGGTGGATAGGAGATACTGTTATATGGCTTAAAAATGACAAGACGCGCTTTGCAGGCATCATGAACACGGGGGTGAGCAAGGAGGGAATTCAACTCATCAAGAGGCAGAGGTTGCCTGAATCCATACTTTCTATGGTTTATCCGCTTGATCTGTGAAGTCGAAGAAAGGGAAGTGATGCAAATCATGGGATGCGGAGACGTTGGCAGCTGGTTCAGGTCGCTGGGCTGGTACGGGTACCTCCTCGTGGGGATTTTCATCGTGATCGCGGGTTACTTTATCTACGTTCACCAGGCACACCTCGCGGCATACTCCGGGATCATCCTCATCGTCCTCTTCATCGGCGTCCACTTCCTGGCCTGCGGGAGGGGCCATGGAAGCCACGGGGACCAGGGCGGCGGTTGCTGCGGCGGAGGATCGCACGGGAATCACGGTGATCATGGAAAGAAGGAGGAGGAGAAGGCCGGGGCAGGCACCCCATCGGATACAGGAAAGGATGAGGATGAGAAGGAGAAAGGGAAGGAGAAGGGCGGGAGCTGCCATTGAGGTCGTGGAATGAGGTACTTCGAAAACATCGTTGAGACCATCGGGAATACCCCCCTCGTGAGGCTGCGGAACGTTCTCCCGGAGGGGACAAGGCCGCTCGTCCTTGCGAAACTGGAGAGCATGAACCCCGGGGGGAGCACCAAGGACCGGATCGCCGCGAACATGCTCCTCCAGGCGGAAAAGGCCGGCCTGATCCGGAAGGGGGGTACCGTCGTTGAGCCCACGTCGGGGAACACAGGCGCCGGGATCGCCCTCGTCGCCGCCTCCCGCGGGTACGGGATGGTCTTCACCATGCCCGAGAAGATGAGTAAGGAGAAGGAGATCCTCCTCCGGGCATACGGGGCCGAAGTGATCAGGACCCCTACGGAGGCTCCCCCGGAGGACGAACGGAGCTACTATAAGGTTGCTGCCCGGGTGGCACGCGAGACGCCCGGGTCCTTTGTCCCCAACCAGTTCGAGAACCTGAACAATCCCAGTGCCCATTACCTGACAACCGGCCCGGAGATCTGGCGCGATACGGAGGGGAAGATCACTCACTTCGTGGCCGGGATCGGGACCGGCGGAACCATCTCGGGGACGGGCCGGTACCTGAAGGAACAGAACCCTAAAATCAGGATCGTGGGGGTTGACCCCGAAGGGTCCATCTACCACCACGTCTTCTACGGGACTCCCCCCGTTGCCCACCTGTACAAGGTAGAGGGGACCGGGGAGGACTTCCTCCCGAAGACCCTGGACCTCGGGGTCGTGAACGAGGTGATCACCGTCGAGGACCGGGACGCCTTCCGGATGACGAGACGCCTCGCCCGGGAGGAGGGGCTCCTCGTCGGCGGATCGGCGGGGGCCTCGGTCTTCGCGGCCTCAAGGCTCGCGGAGACCCTGGGAGAAGACGACGTTGTCGTGGTGCTCCTCCCTGACACCGGGAGAAATTACCTGAGCAGCATCTTCAACGAC
>DATGDI010000226.1:0-3111 GCA_035310965.1 Methanomicrobiales archaeon | reverse complement strand
CCCCGCCGGCGGTGTCCCCGTCGGCGTCGCGGTTTCCCGGGCCCTCGCCTGCCCCCTGCATCCCCTGATCGTACGGAAGGTCCAGATCCCCTGGAACCCCGAGGCCGGGTTCGGGGCGGTCGCCTGGGATGGCCGGGTCTTCCTGAACAAGGAACTCCTGGCCCAGCTCCACCTCACTCCCGGGCAGGTCGAGGCCGCTGTGCGCCGGGCGCAGGCAAACGTCAGGGAACGGGTGGCACGCTTCGGCTCCACCTTCCCCGATCCCGCAGGCCGTTCCTGCATCATCGTTGACGACGGGCTTGCCTCGGGCTTTACCATGACCGCTGCCGCCGAGGCTCTTCGATCCCTCGGCCCCCGAAAGGTCATCGTCGCGGTCCCGACCGGCTCCCACGCGGCGGTGGAACGGGTCGCGAAGCTCGTTGACTGGGTGGTCTGCCTGAACATCAGGACCGGGTACTCCTTCGCGGTCGCCGATGCCTACGAGGACTGGTACGATCTTTCAGAGGAGGAGGCGATGGGGATGATCAGGGGTGCTGTGAGCCCGGGACACACATAGGCGGGCTCTTCGACGGCTTCCGCCCAGGGGCGGCGGCCATAACCGGCCTTCGGTCCCTGATACGGTGAATCCGGGGCTCGAGAAAGAAGGAAAAGGGGGAAGGGAAACCCCGGTGGGTTCCCGTCCGGGGGCGTGTGCCTTTCTATTCGGGATTACGCAGCTTCACGTATTCTTTTACAGTGCGTTGTATTTCGCCCCGCTGTCCTGGCAGCTGGATGCCTTCACTTGTGCGCTCTGGTCGTGCGGGACACACACCTTCACGATTCCCTTGCATTTCGTATCAAGGTTGTTTGTGGCGGAGTAGGAGATTGTGTAGAGCCTGCCGAGCCCGCTTGACTTCCCCTTGTCGAGACCTGAACGCTCGGACCGGAGGAAGACTGTCAGGGGATCGGTCTTACTGAGATACGCATCTGGTTCCTTCGACTTCCCGCCGGCCCCCTTGACGGAGGGGGGCTCGCTGCTCTTCACGCTGTCAACGGTGACTCCCGATTCCGCGGCCCCCGGGACCGTAAGGGTCACGGGGACGAACTTGTGATTGGGCGGCCAGAGGTAGTTCATGGGCACGGGATCACATTTCAGAGGGATACACTCCCCCGACAGATCGCATGAACCCCCATGGCACGGCTCGCCGGCCGGGACGGGTTCATCCAGGCATGTGCCTGCCCCGTTGCAGATACCATCGGTGCACGGTTTGTCGGCCTCACAGGGCGTTCCCCTGGCAGCGAAACCGGATCCGGTGCAGACACCAGCGGAACAGACACCGCCAATGGTGCAGGGCAGGCCAACGTCGCAGACTGTGCCATCAGCCACGGCCCGGTGGAAGCAGGCGGACTTCCCCTCCAGCGACCGGCATACATCGTTGGTGCAGGGGTTGCCGTCCGACGCACAGGCTGCGCCGGGATCGAGGCTCATCCCGAAACAGAATCCTTCAACACAGGCATCATTGGTGGTGCAGGAATTGCCATCGTCGCAGGCCGTGTGTTCGGGCAAAGACGTTCCGGTGCAGACTCCGCCGGTGCAGACATCATTGACGGTGCAGATATTGCCGTCGTCACAGACCGTGGTGTCTGCAGCAGGTGTTCCGGCGCAGACTCCGCCGGTGCAGGCATCACTGACGGTGCAGGCATTACCGTCGTCACAGACCGTGGTGTCAGCCGCGGGTGTGTAGACGCACTCATCCGTGACTGTATCACATGAGGCGATCACGCACAGGTTGCTTGATACACATGTTTCCGGGTCGCATTGTGCCGCTGCAGGCCCTGCCAGGAAGAGGATGCACAGCAGGAAAGCACATGCTAGAAACAGTTTCTTCATGTTTTTCCCCCTTTTTATCCGGGCGATGTCCCGGTTCCCCAGGGACACGCGTCGGACGGAGAATACGACGGGCAGATATTAAAATCTTGGGTTTAAGGATCGTGATGGGATAAAAGGGAAGGATCTTCCTTTTTGTTCAAGAGAAAAAATTAATCTCAGGGCCTGCCCCGAGACTGCCGCTCCCTTCCCGCTCTTCCATTTCCCTCTCTCTCTCGCCGGTAAGGACGTGCCGCACCCCTCACCCTCCCGGTCCGAAGGCAAAGATCTGGGAAAGTGCCTTTCCCGATTCCTGCCTCACCCGGGGGTTCTCGTCTTCGGTACCCTTCTCCAGGGCATCGATGGCCCGGAGGCTGCCCGTCCTCCCGAGGGCATCGGCGGCATGGATCCGGATGGCCTCTTTCTCCGAACGGTCGAGGAGCCGGCTCGCCAGGGACTCGATGGCGCTGTAGGTCCGGATCTTTGCGAGGGCATCGGCCGCGACCTTCCGGGTGAAGACCGACTCCTCCCCGTCCTCCAGGCGCTCGATGAAGGCCTGCACCGACCGGATGGACCCGAGCCGGAGGAGGGCCTCGGCGCAGGTCCTCCGCACCCTCGGGTCGACATCCTTCAGGCACTCGACGAGGGGCGAGATGGCCCTCGGGTCCCTGCTCTCCCCCAGGGCGGTCGCCGCCCGGATCCGTTCTGCATACTCGCACTGCTCTCCCAGGGAGCTGATGAGGGAGTAGATGCCCTCCCTCCGGTCGGCTTCCCCCTGGCCCCCTTTTCCAGCCATGGCGTTCATACCCCAACAGACCTTCCCAGACGATTCTTCGAGAGAATCCGCGCCGCCATCATCCGGCAGAACCGAAGGATGCTTCAGCACGGGAAGAAGAGCTGCCACTTACCAGTCGTCGCTACATGCCCGAGATGGCACAGGATGGACGCTGACAAGAGCATCGGTATTCCCTTGGGGCTTTTTGTATTAATAATTTGCGGCGTGGAGCCATCGGTTGCATGAAGGCAGGCTATCTTCAGGGTTAGGAACTGGAATGGTTCTGCCGTTTGAGCGTATGAGGACGGTTTCATATTCTGCCGACAGGGAAATCTTCCTCAAATCCCAGGAGAACAGAAGCGACAGAAAATGAACACCAGGCAGGCACAGATCTTCAGCAATAAAAAGAGGAATTTCGGAAGGAAGTCCGTTCACGACTGGCAATGGCCGGGGCCGTCAATCCCTTCATTGTAGTCGCCCAGGATGCCCT
>DATGDI010000225.1:0-1516 GCA_035310965.1 Methanomicrobiales archaeon | reverse complement strand
AAGAACACCCCGAATCAGAAATCGTTCAATCTTATTTGCTTAGCCCAGGAAGGCCCCCCCGGCATGAAGCAACCCGAGGAATGGAAGTGGACGTAAGGGATCGGGCGGTCTCCGAGATCATCGGGACCCTGGTCCTCGTCGGGATCGTGGTAATCGGAATCGTGCTTGCGGCCATCCTGTTGTTCTCGAATCCCGCGGCCTCCAGGGTTCCTATCTTCGACGCCATCATCTCCAACCAGTCAAACACCATCTATATCTACCACAAGGGCGGCGATTCCCTCATCGCGGGGGAGTACAGGATCCTCGTGGACGGGGTGGACCGGACCTCCTCCTTCGTAAACAACGGGGACGAGCCCTGGTCAGTCGGGGAAACACTCAGCTATACGTCACCGACGATGCCCGGGCACGTGGTCATCGTGTTCACCGGGGTCGGTCAGGGCGGGGGATCTGTCATCGGACAGGCAGACCTGGTTCCCGTCCTGGAAGTTCCCGCCCACCTGCCCAACTACCCGCTGGTGACATGGTCCAGCTCCCCGGTTTTCGGGAATATCACCACCCCGTTTCAGTTCACCGAGACTTCCTCCGTCGATAATCTCACCTCGTACTTCTGGAACTTCAACGATGCCAACACCTCGACGGTGAAATCGCCCTCTCACGTCTTCCCCTGTGCCCAGGAGTACTGCACCTACGAGATCGACCACGGGGTCACCGATTCGGGAGGGACGGGCTGGGCGGCCACCACCTGGGTGAACCGTTCGGCGTGGATCACGGTGTTCCAGAACCTGACCCCCACCGTGACCTTCACCAATACCTCGGCGACAGGCCAGGTCTCTCTCACGGTGACCTTTAACGCGACCCCTGCGGGTGCCATCCGGGTGGATTCCTGGTACTGGACTTTCGGGGACGGGGGGACCTCCACCTCCCGGAATGCCACCTACACCTATACCACGGCAGGGCACTACAACGTCACGCTGACGGCCACGAATTATACCCTGGGCGTTACCACTGTGACGAGATCGAACCTTGTCACGGCGTTCCCCAACCCCTCGTGGTATCACTGCAGCTGGGGGTACCGGAAGAACATCACCATCGACCATAACCGGGTGGCTGCAGACCTGGTCAATTTCCCGGTCCTCATCAACCTTGCCTCGGACGCTGACCTTTCTGCGAACGCCCGGGCCGATGGCTTCGATATCCTCTTCACCTCGTCAACCGGGACGACCAAGATTCCGCACGAGATCGAGAACTTCACGAAATCCAGCGGAGCCCTCGTGGCCTGGGTGAATGTCTCCGCCCTCTCCTCCACCACGGATACCGTCCTTTACCTGTACTACGGGAATCCCTCCTCGGGAGACCAGCAGAGCAGGACGAGCGTCTGGGACTCGAACTACAAGGCCGTCTGGCACCTCGGCGAGCTCGTGACCGACGAGGCCACCACCGGTTCTCACCTCGACTCGACCTCGAATGCGAACACCGCCCTGCAGAGGAAAAACGGCCCCATCGGTGGCAAAATCGG
>DATGDI010000224.1:0-2547 GCA_035310965.1 Methanomicrobiales archaeon | reverse complement strand
GAACCCTGATTGGTACAGGTATTGCGGGAAGTGCTGTCGGCAGTCACGTTCATGTGCCAGACACCCCTGTAGTTCGAATCCCACACGCCGCTTGCGTTCTGCTGACTGGCTGTGGAAGAGTTCCCGTAGTACATGTAAATGTCGGTGTTCACCGAGGAGGAGACGGTCGGGAGTTTCACCCAGGCGACGAGGGCTCCGGTGGTGCCCGAGAAGCTCTCGATCTCGTGGGGAATCTGGGTCCCCGTCGAATCGGTGAAGACGATGTCGTTCCCGTTGTCCTGGGCATCGGCGGCGAGATCCGCATCCGAGGAGAGGCTAACCAGGGCCGGGAAGTTGGACTGGGTCCCGTTGATCATGGTAATATTGGTCGTGAGCAGCTTCCGGGAGGTCCAGGAGCAGGGGCTGAAGACGAGGGGGATGCCACCGCACCCATTCTCCTCGGTCCCCTTCGAAACGAAGAGGTCCGGGCGGTTCTGGTTCTTGTACTCGGTCGCGATCCATTGGGAAGAGCGGACGGTGCTGGAGATGCGGACCTCGTCAAGGTTTCCCATCCATGGTGCACCGGTGGAAGAATAGGATCCGATGTAGAATCCCATATAGCCCGTAGCGGAGTTACCGGCGACATTGGTTGAACTCTGACTTCCGACCGAGTTCCCGTCCAGGTAGAAGTATGCCGTATCAGTCCCCGCCGCCCGGTCCATGACGGCGTATATGTGGTGCCAGGTATCCTTGGTGAGACCTAGTGAGGGGGATGAATTTGCAATGAAACGTGAATGGATCCCGTCGGAAAGGCGATTATCGATCCGGTCCTCGGTGCGATAATAATCAATCCAGTAGCCTGGGTCGTTGTCGGCTCCTCCCCCTTTGGCAACGGGGGTGGGGTAATTACCCGAGTAGGAGGACGAGAGCCAGATCCAGGCCGAGATGGAATAGTCGCTCAAGCCGGCATCCAGGCCTCCATTGGCAAATTCCCACGAGCCCCCGGGATCGGGAACATTAGCCTGATCATCCGTACCGTCGAACTGGTGACCGGCACCAATCTTACCGCTCTGACCTGTGGCGGAGATGTAATCATCGGCATCGTTGTTGTTGGAGGTGGAGTCCTGATAGACGTCCGCGGTTCCGGTGCCGGCAACGTCTTCCTTCATGTGCCAGACGCCTTTGAAATCTGCGTCCCAGACCCCCGTGACATTCTGCTGGCTCCCGACGCTGGAGTTGCCATAGTAGAGGTAGATGTCGGTGTTCACCGAGGCCGAGATGGCCGGGAGCTTCACCCAGGCGACGAGGGCGCCGCTCGATTTCGTGAAGTTCTCGATCTCGTGGGGGAGGACGGTTGACCCGCCCGAGTCGGTGAAGACGATGTCGTTCCCGCTCGCCTGGGCATGAGCGGCGAGGTCCGAGTCTGAGGAGAGGCTGACGAGGACCGGGAAGTTGGCCTGGGTCCCGGAGATCATCGTCCCGTTGATGGTGAGCTTCTTTCGCGAGGCCCAGGCGCACGGATTGATGACCAGCGGCCCGCCGCCGCCTCCGCAGCCGGCTCCCGTTGTCCCCCTGGAAACGAAGAGGTCGGGGCGGTTCTGGTTGTTATACTCGGTCCCGATCCAGGACTCCGAACGGCCGATCCGGGAGATCCGGACCTCGTCGATGAGCCCCCACCACTCGGAGGCATACCCCGTATCTGTCGGCTGATCGCCGTACCCGATCCATACTTCGTTAAACGGAGGATTGGGCGGTATGAAGGTGGCCGACATGGCGTGTTTATTGGAATCCACCTGTCCGTCGATCAGGACCTCTGCCCAGGATCCGTTGTAGGTGCCGGCCACATGGTGCCAGTTATCTTTCGACACAACCGAACTGGTCTGCACACTGTGATTCTGTCCCGGCAGGCCGAACCAGACGCAGTTTGGCGAGGAGCATCCCCAGTTATTCATGACGATACTATATCCGGAGAACCACCCCTTGTGGTTGATGAACCCGCGGGTTTGATTCACCAGGTCCCCCTGGTAGAAACTGGGCTGAATCCATGCCTCGACGGTGATCTGGTTCCCGGAATCGATGGAGAGGAGGGAACTGGTGTTATGGAGGTCGATGAGGTCCCATTTCCCGTCGACCAGGTTATCGAAGTTCTGGCCGTACCCGATCTTCCCTGCCACCCGCTTGGGTACGTAGGCTGCGAGACCCTGCCCGCCCTGGCCGGGGTTCTGGTAGGTACTGTCGATGTACTCGCCCGCGGTCCCGTTCCCGGACTCCTTCAGGTGATAGACGCCGACGTAGTCGCTGTCCCAGACGGCTGTGGAGTTCTGCTGGTTGGAGGCGGACGAGTTCCCGAAGTACATGTACAGGTCGGTATTTACCCCGTTGGACAGGGTCGGGAGCTTCACCCAGGCGGTGAGGGCGCCGCTGGACTTCGTGAAGTTCTCGATCTCGTGGGGGAGGACGGTGGAGCCGCCGGAGTCGGTGAAGACGATGTCGTTCCCGTTCGCCTGGGCGCTGGCGGCGAGGTCGGAGTCGAAGGGGAGGCTGACGAGGACCGGGAAGTTGGTCTGG
>DATGDI010000223.1:0-4349 GCA_035310965.1 Methanomicrobiales archaeon | reverse complement strand
ATGAGCTTCATGTCCGAGAAGAGTGCGGTGTCGCCGGCGTGATAAACCCGCACCCCGTCCATCCCGATGACGAACCCGCAGGAACAGCCGCCGTAAAACCCCGGGCCCCCGGCCTCGAGCCCCGAGGAGTGGATGGCCTGCGTCATGGTGAACTCCACCCCGTCCACCGTGAGGGTCCCGCCGATGTTCATCGTTTCCACGGGGAGGCCCTTTGACCTGAGGAACTTCCCGATCTCCGAGATGGCGACCGTTTTTCTCCCGAGCCGGATCACCTCGCCGAGGTGATCGTCATGGCCGTGGGTGACGGCCACGAGATCCGGCTCCGCCCGGATGGGGCCCTCCGGGACAAAGGGATCGATGAGCACCGACCGGCTCCCCTCGAGGAGGAAGCAGGAATGGCCGAGCCAGGTGAGTCGCATACTAGAGAATCGGGAGGAGGGATAAAAAGGTGTGGGCCGGGGCTTCAGGTAACGTCGATGAGCTCGGCCTCGGTGATGTCGATGGCCTCGGTGAGGCCGTTCTCGGCGAGCCCCTTCGTCATCTGCTCGGAGAGGTCCCGGTCCTCCATGACGTCATGGATGCGCGTGAGGAAAGGGTCGAGGGTCGGGTCGTTGACCTCCTCGAGGACATGGCGGTACTCCCGGAGGGTGGAGGGGGAGATCCCGAGCTCCTCGCTCACGTCCTTCATGGTCTTCCCCGAATCCACGAGCTTCCCGAGCTTCTTCTGGTCAAAGGGCATCTTGAAGTCCAGGTCCCGGAAGAGCTTCATCCTGACCCGGGCCCGGGCCACGGTCTTCGAGAGCTTCTCGTCCCCGAGGGACCGGGCGATCTCGGTATCGTTCTTCCCGTCGTAGAAGGCCATGACGAGCCGGGAGAGCTGCCGGGGGGTGAGCTTCGTCTTGAAGTACCCCCGGTCGAGGATCTCCCGCATGATGAGGGAGATCTCCCGCTCGATGGCCTCCCGGTCCCTGAGGGATCCATGGATCTTCTTCATGGGTTCCACTATCTTGGTCTTGCTGGTGATGGTTGCAAAAAGATCGAGGAGCTGTCTCTTCCGTTTGTCTTCTTCCATGGATGTACCCGCTGATTTCCGCACTACAGTCTCTGCCATGTTATTTAAGAATTCCTTTACCGCATACCTTGGAAAAGCATGATTTTATAATTTGTGGTCGATGTACAGGGGAGAGGGAATCCCATCGTGGCAGAACCGGAGGACATCTACGAGAAGGTGATGGAGCTCGCAAAGAGGAGGGGCTTCATCTGGCCGTCGGCCGAGATCTACGGCGGCGTGGCGGGCCTCATCGACTACGGGCCCCTCGGCGCCCAGATGAAGCGGAGGGTCGAGGAGATCTGGAGGTCCTTCTACGTCATCCGGGAGGGGTTCTACGAGATCGAGTGCCCGACCGTCGGCGTGGAGCCCATCTACGTCGCATCGGGGCATGTGAAGGGCTTCTCCGACAAGATGGTCCAGTGCCCGCACTGCGAGGAGTACCTCCGGGCAGACCATGTCGCGGCCGCGAACGGCTGCGAGGGGGCGGCCGCCATGACCGCCCTCACCCTCGAGGCGACCCTCAGGAGCCTCCCCTGCTCCGCCTGCGGCGAGGAGCTCGGGGAGGTGAAGGTTTTTGACTTCAACCTCATGTTCAACACCTGGATCGGCCCCGGCTCGCAGCGGAAGGGCTACCTCCGGCCCGAGACGGCCCAGGGCATCTTTACCGACTTCCCCCGTCTCCTCCGGTTCTACCGGGACCGGCTCCCCTTCGGGGCGGTCCAGGTGGGCAAGTCCTACCGGAACGAGATCTCCCCGAGGCAGGGGATGATCCGGCTCCGGGAGTTCACCCAGGCCGAGGCGGAGATCTTTGTCCATCCCGAGGGAAAGCGGCACCCCAGGTTCGAACGGTACGCGGAGTACCGGGTCCCGCTCCTCGGATGTGACGGCCAGGACGGGAAGAAGGAGCCCGCCCTGATCATCATGAGGGAGGCGGTGGAAAAGGGCATCGTGGCCAACGAGTACGTGGCCTATTACATCGCCCTCACCCACGAGATCCTGGTCACCATCGGCGTGGACCCCGCCAGGCTCCGGTTCCGGCAGCACCTTGCCACCGAGCGGGCCCACTATGCGGCCGACTGCTGGGACGCGGAGGCCCTCTCGGGGAGGTTCGGGTGGGTGGAGCTCGTGGGCATCGCGGACCGGACCGACTACGACCTCCGGGCCCATGCCGGGGTGAGCGGGGTCGCCCTCACCGCCTACATCCCCCTCGAAACCCCGCGAATGGAGCGGAGGAGGCGGGTCATCCCCGACATGAAGGCCCTCGGCCCGAAGTTCCGGGGGAAGGCGAAGGAGGTGGCCGATGCCCTCGTGCAGGCCGATCCGGGCCCCGATGGCGCCGAGGTGACGGTCGGCGGGGAGAAGATCGCCATCCCCGCGTCGCTCTACCAGGTGCGGGAGGAGGAGGTGGAGGTCAGGGGCGTGGAGGTGATGCCCCATGTCATCGAGCCCTCGTACGGCATCGACCGGATGTGCTACGCCGTCCTCGAGCACTCCTACGGCGAGGACACGGTGGAGGGCGAGCTGCGCCGGGTGCTCCGGCTCCCGTCCGCCGTGGCCCCGGTCCAGGCCGGGGTCTTCCCCCTGGTGAGCCGCGACGGGCTCGACCGGATGGCGACGGAGATCGCCGCCGGCCTCACCCGGGCCGGTATCTTCGTCGAGTTCGATGAGAGCGGGGCCATCGGCCGGAGATACCGCCGGCAGGACGAGATCGGGACTCCCTTTGCGGTGACCGTCGATTACCAGAGCATCGAGGACGGGACGGTCACCGTCCGGGAGAGGGACGGCATGACCCAGGTGAGGGTGAAGAAGGACGCCCTCGCCGGGGTCCTCTCGGATCTCATCTCAGGGAAGATCACCTTTTCCTCCCTCGGCCCATGAAGTGCATCACCCATCCCCTCATCCGGCCCGAGAGCCTCGAGGAGAGGCGGTTCCAGCTCACCATCGCCCTCCATGCCCTCGAGGGGAACACGATGGTGGTCCTCCCCACCGGCCTCGGGAAGACGGCCATCGCCCTCATCGTCGCGGCCTCCCGGATGTACAACAAGGGCGGGAGGGTCCTCGTCCTCGCCCCGACAAAGCCCCTCGTCGAGCAGCATCTCCGGTTCTTCGAGAAGTTCCTCATCGTCCCGGGCCGGAAGGAAGGGGACCCCTCCCCCTTTGTCATGTTTACCGGCGAGACCCCGCCGGAGGAGCGGAGGGCGGGCTGGGCGGGTTCCCGGCTCTGTTTCGCGACGCCCCAGGCGGTGAAAAACGACCTCCTCGCCGGCAGGTACACCCTCTCGGACGTCACCCTCCTCGTGGTGGACGAATGCCACCGCGCGGTGGGGAACTACGCGTACGTCTTCATCGCCCGCCGGTACAACGACACCGCCGCCGATCCCCTCATCCTCGCCATGACCGCCTCCCCGGGGGGTGACCGGCAGAAGGTCGAGGAGGTCTGCGCGAACCTCTCCATCGCCCGGGTGGAGACGAGGGTGGAGACCGACGAGGACGTCCGGCCCTATGTCCACGAGCGGGAGATCCACTACGTTCCCGTCGACCTCCCGAGGGAGCTCTCCGAGGCGCTCCAGACCCTGAACCGGCTCGTGGAAACCCGCCTCGCCCAGCTGGCCCGGTTTCACTTCCGGGTCCCGAAGCCCGGGAAGCTCTCCATCCGGGCCCTCAACGAGCTGAACGCTCAGATACAGACGCGGATCCAGGCAAGGGACCGGACGGCATACCAGGCGGCATCCCTCTACGCCGAGATCATGAAGCTCCGGCACGCCATCTCCCTCGCCGAGACCCAGGGGAGCGAGGCCCTCAGGCACTACCTGGAGAAGCTCGCCCAGGAGGGGGCCGCGCCGGGCGGGAGCAAGGCCTCCCAGCGGCTCGGGAGTGACCCGGCCTTCCGCACTCTCCTCGCCGAGTCCTCCCTCTGGACCGGGGAGCTCCACCAGAAGCTCGAGCTCGTTGGCAAGCTCGTGCAGGCCCAGCTCTCCGCCCATCCCGACAGCCGGATCATCGTGTTCGCCACCTACCGGGACACCGTGCAGAACCTGGTGAACCACCTTCACTCCCTCGGCATCCAGGCAGAGCGGTTCGTCGGCCAGGCGACGAAGGACGCGGAGAAGGGCCTCACCCAGAAGAAGCAGATCGAGGCTCTCCAGCGGTTCCGCAGGGGAGAGTTCCGGGTGCTCATCGCGACCTCGGTGGGGGAGGAGGGGCTCGACGTGCCCTCCACCGACCTGGTCATCTTCTACGAGGCCGTCCCGTCGGAGATCCGGTCCATCCAGAGGAAGGGGAGAACCGGCCGGAGCGG
>DATGDI010000222.1:0-10326 GCA_035310965.1 Methanomicrobiales archaeon | reverse complement strand
CGGAATTTGTAGGTCGTGAAGAGGAGGACAGGTTTCTTTTCGGGAGCCATGGAGTGTTCCAGCCTCGTGTCTCTAGGGAGCTTCTCGGTATCGCAGGTAATAAGGGTAGTGCTTTCCGGCCGGTGATTCGCCCCGGACCTCACCTGTGGCTTACGACGCACATCGCAACCGCAGGCAGCCACGACCGGGTTCGCCGCGTGAAAAAAACGTCCATGGGCTTGGTCGGATTCGAACCGACGATCCCCGCCTTGTAAAGGCGATATCATAACCAACTAGACCACAAGCCCGCCAGTTAGGGTGGTGCGGCGATCCTATTAAAATTGCTCAAAGGACCGCCTTCCCGTTTCACGGCGGCAGGAAAGAGAAGGAAAAGGTTACGGGAACCCGAAGGATTGGCTTACTTCGGAGCCACTCTTCGGCTTCATAAAAACCCGAAGGAGTGATGACTTCGCCATCACTTTCCGAATCTCATAAAAACCCGAAGGGGTGACTCACTTCGGAGTCACCCTCCAGGTTCTATAAGAACCCGAAGGACTTCAGGGTCACGTCGGGGTTCACGGCTCCCACGTGGTACACGACCCCTTCGGTGAGCTCGTTGATGACCACTTCGGCGGGAGAGAAGAGGGAGGTGTCGATCTTGTAGAAGTCGAACTTGGCCTCCTTGAAGATCTCGTAGAAGGGCTTCCCGTAGCCCTTGGACTTGTTGCTCGGGATCTTCTCGAGGAAATCCTTGATCTTCGGGTTCTTCACGGTGAGGTAGATGGACCCGTGGTAGATGGTCGCATCGTTCGTCGAACCCATGGCCCTCGTCGCGTCCTTCTTTACCGGGGCGATGGGTGCCGTCCCCATCCCCGAGACGATGGTCCGGGTGTCAAAGCCGAGCTCGTTCAGCTTGTACACCGCCGTTTCGACGCACCGGCCGGCCACCTGGATGGATCCGACAAGGGAGGCCGTCGGCGCGACGACCGCGCAGGTGTTCGATGGGTCGACATCGCACTCGCTCGCGATCTTCTCGAGCACCTCGCCGTTGGGGAGATGGTCGCTCTCCAGGCAGATGACCGCGTCCTCGCAGTCATCCTCGTAGTCGATGACCTCGTAGGTGTGCTTGGGCTTGAGGGAAAGGGCCCTCGCCGGTCCGCTCCCCATGGCCGTGTAGTTCCCCACCTTGATGGTCCACCCGGCCTTCTGGGCCCCCAGGCAGGAGATGGCGGGAAAGTCGGTGGCCACCTCGATGAAGGGAAGGGGCACCCCCTTGATCTGCCCCATCCGGAAGCCCACCTCGCCGAGCCCCCCCATGCAGATCTCGGTGAAGATCCTTCCCGCCTGGTACCCGCCCCGGGTCGACACCCCGCAGTCCACGATCCGGGCCCCGTTGTCCAGCTGGTGGAAGGCGGAATTGAAGTCCTCCGGATATTCTGCGAGCTCATTGAAGAGATCGAAGGCAAGTTCATTCACGCTGAGCACTATGTTTTCCCCCGGTAGAGATGATGAAAGTAGTGAGGGATGAGGATATGATAAGGATTTTCAATCGATCCCGCGGCCCTACCGGAGATACTCGAGGACCCGCCCGGGATCGTACCGGAGGCTGATGAGCCGGGTCCTTCCCCGGCCGTCGCGGTAGGAGAGGTTCACGAGACGCATGGCGTCGAGCTTCTTCACCATCTCGTAGAACCGGGTGTAGCCGAGGCTCTCCTTCTCCTTCAGGGCCTTGTACACCTCTCCGGCGTTCATCTCCTTTTCCCCGCTCGAGAGCTCGGCGACCTTCCGGAGGAGCTCCCTCTCCTCGGCCTTCAGGGTCTTCACCGTAAAGGCGAGGTGGAGGTACTTGGAGACCTCGTAGGCCCGGCAGACGTCCTCCCGCTCGATGGTCCGGTGGGCCGCCTTCTCGGCGGAGAGGGTCGCCCGCTTGAGGAGGTCGATCCCGACCCGGAGGTCCCCGCTCTTCATGGTCTGCTCCACGACCAGACGGAACATCGGCTCCGGAAGCGCATTCGGGTAGAGGCCCTGGTTCACCCGGTCGCGGAGGATGCCCACCACCTCCTCCTCTCTGTACGGTGGGAAGTAGACCTCGGTGGGGCGGAAGACCGAGGCGACCCGGGCGTCGACGGCCTGGAGGAGATCCACGGTCATGTCGGAGATGATGAGGATCACCCCGATGCGGGTGCCCGGGTAGGCCTCGTGGGAGCGGAGCAGGGTGTAGAGGACCCGGTTCATCTCGTTCTCGTAGAGAAGATAGTTCGCGTCATCGAGGGTGACGAGGAGGACGATGTCGTCACGGAGCATGATCCGGGAGATGGCATCGAAGACCTGCTTGAAGGAGGTCCCCGAGGCGGGGGGCAGGTGACCGGCGAGCTTCCGGTAGATCTGGGAGAAGATGGCAAACTTGGTGTTGTCGATCTGGCAGTTCACGTACACGGGCACGAGCTTCTTCGTGGTCTCCTCGATCTCGGAGAAGAGCTTCTTCACCGAGGTGGTCTTTCCGGTCCCGGGCAGCCCCCGGCAGACGGTATTCAGGGGCCTCGCCCCCTTGAGCCCCGGCCTCACCTGGAAGGCGAGCTCCTTCATCTGATCCTCCCGATGCTGGAACTGCTCGGGGACGTAGTCCAGCTCAAAGACCTCCGGTTCACGGAAGAGCGTCTCGTCCCACATGAGGAGGCTTTTCTTCATCCCACTAGAGACTCGATCTGTTTCATACTTAAACCTGGACCCTGCGCGGGGCGATGATGAACGTGAGGACGGTAGTCCGAACGAGAACCACCGAGCGAAGCGAGATGGTGAACGTGAAGGGGCGACAGCCCCGAGCGAGGAGCAACAGGCCGAAGGCGCGAAGGGCCATGGCCCGAGCGGGAACCAACGGGCGAAGTCCTGGTGGTGAGCCTGGTGCGACCTCACGGGGGATTCATGCACTTCTTGCACAGGCTCTTTCCCGTGAGGAGCCGGGAGAGCTTCTCCTGGTTCCTCGTGATGGCGAGGCCGCATCCCTCGCAGGCCACCTCGCCCTCGGCGAGGGGGGGCTTTTCGGGCCGCACGGGCTCTTTCGGGGCCTCCTTCGGTGTCCACTTCGACACTCCTTTCTGGGGCTGGGAGGCAGGGACCGGGGGAGGTATCTCCTCGGGCCGCGCCGGTGCCTGAGAGATTGGCTTCGCCCCCCTACCTCCCGATACGACCCTGACTGTAGCCGGGGCAGCGGGTGCCTCTCCCGGTGGCGGCGCCTCCTGCGGGATCTCTGGCGGTTGCGGTTCGCGGGGGGTGATGACCCGTTCTGCCTGGATCACGACCGGGGCCGGGCGAGGACCCGGTACCTCCGTCCCGTCGGCCTTCCAGTCCGGCACAGCCGCGATCACCGCGGATCCGGGCATGGCGAGGACCCTCCTCCGGTACGCCTCGACCCGCTCGGCGGTCACCTGGTCCCCGTGGCCGAGGCGGGCAAGCATGCCGTCAAGAAAGGAGATGAGTTCCTCGGTATTCCCGTCTGACCCGATCTCCCCCTGGACCTCCAGGCGCAGGTTCTCGTAATTCTCAAGGTTGATGGTGATCCCGATGGTGAGGATCTTCCGTGCCATGATAGAAGGATGGGCGGCGGGAATATATCTGTGTGGGGGATGGTGGTCCCAGGGCCTTGCGGAGACACTGGCCCGGATCTCAGAGGGGCACTGGCCCGGGTTCCCCGGGGCTCTCCGGTTCCGGTGGTTCCCCCTGCTCCCCCGCCTCTTCAGTGACCGGTGGCCCCGCGGGTCCTATCGGCTCCCCGCGTTCGGGCTCTGCGTACTCCTCTGCGGTACTCCAGACCTCCAGGATCAGGTCCCGGTCCTCGACCCCTGTAAGAGCAGCCTCTTCCGCTGAAGGTTCGGGAGGAGGAGCCCCGAAGGGGGCGAGGTCCCAGGGAGAGCGATACACCTTTCCTCCGTGGATCCGGTAGCGGAACCGGTGAGGCCAGGGCAGGGAGAGGATGGCCCCGCGCCGGTACACCTCATCGGCGAGGGACCAGGTCAGGTACACCGTGCCGTCCTCGGTGAAGAGGACCTCGTCGACGTAGCGCTGGATGTACCACCTGAGCTCCGAGGTGAGGGAAAGGGCGCTCCCCAGGGAGGCCGTCTGGATCTCGACACCCGCGGGATGCCGGACCGGGTGATAGAACCGGAGCATCGCCCGGCTCGTGTCCGAGTCGTAGAGGGTCGAGTAGAGATCCGTGCCATCCCGCTCGATGAGGAGTAGCTTCATGGAGGTATCTCCGAGAAAGAGTCCGTGCTCCCAGTACCCTTGGGAGAGTCCGCTTGAATATCTTCCCGTTACCCCGGATTCCGGGGATTCCCCTGCTTTTTCAGGCCGCAGGCCCTCCCGACGACCCGGAAGGCATCCTCCAGGTCGGAGAAGTTCGGGATGTGGTGGCCCCGGAGAATCTGGATGCTCGCCGTGACCGAGGAACCCCCGAGGAAGCAGCCGACGACCATCTTCTTCGTGTTCCGGGAGAAGCGGACCACCTCCTGGGCGAGCTGGGTGGGGTCGAGGACCGCGTCGGGGACCGAGACGATGAAGGCGATGTCCCAGAACTCCTGGTGCTTGATCAGGAAATCGAAGACCCGGGCATAGAGATCGACCCCCGAGTCGCCGACAAGGTCGAGGGGGTTCCCGTGACTCCAGCTGGCCGGAAGAAATCCGTTCAGTTCCGTGAGGGTCGCGGGATGGAGGTCCACGAGGTCGACCCCGTAGAGATCGGCATAGTCGGAGGCAAAGACCGCAAAGCCCCCGGCGTTCGTGATGACGATGCCCCTCCGGCCCGCGGGGTATCCCTCGGAAGCGAGGAGCTCCGCAAGGAGGAAGGCCTCGCGCAGGGACTGGGTCGCGGTGATGCCGGCCTTCCGGAAGGCTGCCATGTACACCTCGTGGCTCCCCGCGAGGGCCCCCGTGTGGGAGGAGGCCGCCGCCCGCCCCTTTGCCGAGAGCCCGGTCTTGATGGCGATGACCGGGACCCTCGCAGATGCCCGCTCCACGGCCTCGAGGAAGGCCGGCCCGTCCTTCACCTCCTCGATGTACATGACGATGGCCCGGGTCTCGGGGTCGCCCCCGAGGTAAAAGAGGAAGTCCTCGAAGCCGAGGTCTGCCTGGTTCCCGACGCTCACCACCGCTGAGAAACCGAACTCCTCGGGCACCGACCAGTCCACCATGGTCGCGATGACCGCCCCGCTCTGGGAGATGAAGGCGACCCGGCCCGGTCTCGGGGTGATGGGCCCGAAGGTGGTGTTCACCCCCTTGTGGGGGAGCATGATCCCGAGGCAGTTCGGCCCGAGGATGCGCAGGGAGTACCTCCGGGCGATCTCGAGTACCTCGAGTTCGAGGGCCTTTCCCGCCGCGCCGGTCTCCCCGAACCCCCCCGAGAGAACGATGGCAGCCTTCGCCCCGGCCTTCCCGGCCTCCTCGACGATCCCGGGAACAAGGCGGGCGGGGACCGCGATGACCGCGAGGTGGACCGGTTCGGGGAGGGCACCGAGGGAGGGATAGGTCCCCCTCCCCTGGACCTCGCTCCGGTTCGGGTTCACCGCGTAGAGTCTCCCCGGGAAGGGGAGGAGGTTCCGGAACACCGCGTACCCGACCTTTGACGGATCTCCCGATGCCCCGACGACGGCGATGGACTCCGGGGAGAAGATCTCGGGGGCGAGCGCACAGTGGATCTTCCGGGGCCCGGCCGGGGCCTCGCCTCCCAGGTACATACGGGCGTCCACGACGCAGGCGCCTTTCTCATACAGGATAACCGGGTTGAGGTCGAACTCCGAGATATCCTCCCTCGCGAACATCTCGGCGGTGGCGAGGAGAAGGGAGACGAGCGCGGCCTCGTCCTTCGGGGGTTCCCCGCGGTACCCTGCGATGAGCCGGTAGCCCCGGATCTCCCTCACCATGTCCTGCGCATCTGTCAGGTCGAGGGGGAGGAGCCGGATGGCCACGTCCCTGAGGATCTCCACGAGGGTTCCCCCGAGGCCGAAGGTGATGACCTTCCCGAAGGTCGGGTCGGTCTTCCCGCCGATGAGGATCTCGAGCCCCGGCGGAAGCTCCTTCTCGATGATGATTCCATGGATGGCGGCATCCGGGACGCGCGCCTTCACCCGGGAGAGGATCTCCTGATAGGCCGGGCGCACCTCGGCGGCGTTATGGATCCCCCGGACCACGCCTCCCGTGTCGCTCTTGTGGACGATATCCGGGGAGACGATCTTCATGACCACGGGAAAACCGATCCCCTCCGCGATCCGGGCCGCCTCATCGGGGCTCCGGGCAACCCCGTGGGGGGGCACCGGGATACCGGAGCGGTCGAGCAGCCCGTATCCCTCGGGTTCGGTGAGAAGCCTTCCTGTCATCTCTTCACCGGGATGGACCTCTTTCAAGGTGATTGGGGCGTGATCTCATAAAAGACATTCCGGGATTCCCTTCATCCTTTTGAGCCCGGTCCCGGAGGGGCATCCAGGATCCTCGCGAGGGACTCGGGATCGGTGACCGGAAGCTCGCAGGCATGGTTCCTGCAGACGTAGGCCGCGGCCATCCCATCCCGGGTGGTGAAATCCCGGGTGAAGGGAGCAAGGGAATCGAGGAGCGGATCTCCGGCCGGCCGTTTCAGGAGAACCGAGACCCCGGGATGCTGCCTCGTGCCCGCGACCTCGAGGAGTGCGCGGGTGTCCGGGGCATCGGGGTCCCCGGCGATGACCACCTCGGTGGACGGGGAAAAGGCAAGGGAGAGGGAGGCCATCATCCAGGTCGCCGCCGGGGCCGTGGAGGATCGCTCCCGGAGGTACCATGCCATGAGCTCCCTCGCCCGGTCGAGGTAACGGGTCCTGCCCGTGAGGCGGAAGAGGAGGATCAGGTTGTGGAGGGCGACGGAGTTCGCGGACGGGACCGAGCCGTCGTGGACCGGTTTCAGTCTCGCGATGAGGGCTTCGCTGTCATCGGGGGTGAAGAAGAAGCCCCCCTGCTCCCGGTCCCAGAAACGGGAGAGGAGGACATCGGTGAGGACAGCCGCCTGCTCGAGGAAACGGGTGTCGAAGGTAGTCTCGTAGAGTTCGATGAGTCCCCAGGCCAGGAAGGCATAGTCGTCGGCATTCCCCTCCACCCCCGCCTCACCGCCGAAATACCGGTGAAGCAGTCTTCCCTCCTTTGTGGCGAGGCGGGTGAGGATGAACCTGGCCGTCTCCCCGGCGGCCTCGCGGTGCTCTGCCGAGCCGAAGGCCCGGGAGGCCATGGCGAGGGCCCCGATGGCAAGCCCGTTCCAGTCGGTGAGGATCTTTTCGTCCCGGGACGGGCGCTGCCGCCGGTTCCTCGCCGCGCGCACCTTCTCCATCGCCCGGGAGAGGGTCCCGGTGAGGGCATCCCGCGGGAGACCCGTTTCCCCGGGAGCCTCCCCGCCGGGATCGGCGATGAAGAGGACGTTCTCCCCGGAGGCTGTCACCCCGGGATGCCGGGGCATATTTCCGTCCCTGCAGATGCCGTAGTAGACGGTAAAGGCGGCCCGTTCGCTTCCCGTAAGGACCTCCCCGATACCGTCCCAGGTCCAGAGGTAATACCCTCCCTCCCTTCCACCGCTCTCGGCATCCTCGGCGCTGAAAAAGGCGCCCTCCGCACTCCGGAGATCCCGGAGCATGTATCCGAGGGTCTCCTCCGCGACTTTCCGGTAGACGGCCTTTCCCGTTATCAGGAAGGCCTCCGTGTAGGCCATGGCCAGGAGGGCCTGGTCGTAGAGCATCTTCTCGAAGTGAGGGATTCGCCAGCCCGCATCGGTGGCATACCGGTGGAACCCGGAACCGACATGGTCGTAGATCCCCCCGGCATGCATGGAGAGGAGAGTCTTCTCCGCCATGGCAAGCAACTCGGGGTCCGCCCTTTTCCGGAATTCCCGGAGGAGGAAGGTCAGGGCGTGCGGCGTGGGGAACTTCGGGGCGCCGCCGAATCCCCCGTGCTCCCGGTCAAAGCCCGCCTTCAGGTCGTCGAGGACCTGGTCCACCACCGCCACGGCATCTCCGCCATCACCGGACGGGGGACGGGATCTGAGGAGGACCGTTACCCGGTCCGCGGCGTCCAGGAGTTCTTCCCTCCTTTCGCGCCAGGCTGAGGAGATCCCGGGGACGAGATCGAGCATCCCCACAAGGCCGAGCCCCGATTTCCGGGGAATGTAGGTGGCGGCGAAGAAGGGCTTCCCGTCAGGGGTCAGTACGAGGGTGAGGGGCCAGCCCCCTGTCCCCATGATGGCGAGGGCGACCTCCATGTAGACCTGATCGATCTCAGGCCGTTCCTCCCGGTCAACCTTGATATTCACGAAACTCGCATTCAGGAGGGCAGCCACCTCCGGGTCGTCGAAGGACTCGCGGGCCATCACATGGCACCAGTGGCAGGTGGAGTATCCGATGGAGAGGAAGACGGGCCTGTCCTCGGCCCGGGCCCGGCGGAAGGGCTCCTCGCTCCAGGGATACCAGTCAACGGGGTTGTACGCATGCTGGAGGAGGTAGGGGCTCTTTTCATGGATGAGGCGGTTGGGTTTTTCCCCGGTCATGGCTTTTCGTTCCCTCAATGTCGCGGGGATCCAATAAGCCTTCTGCCCCCATGATCACCGATATACGCCTCGAGGACGATATCTGGAGGAGGACTTCCACAGGGAACGACGGAGGGAGCCGGGGAGGGTCCATGATTCGTGAGCATTTCCAGTTCCGGGAGACCATCGCGACCATCCTCGCAGACGATCCCTCCCATATTACGGCAGCAAAGGAGGGAATGATGTCCGCGCGCCAGGAGCTGGAGCGGTACATCGCCCGGGACCCCTTTTTTGCCATCACCTATGATCCGTACACACCGGAAGGTGACGGGAAGGTGGTGATGCGGATGGCAGAGGCCGCCGGGAAGGCCGGGGTCGGGCCCATGGCGGCGGTGGCCGGTGCCATCGCCTGGTCCGGGGTGGAGGCCATGGCCGGGTCGGGCGCCCGCTTCGGCGTCATCGACAACGGAGGGGATATCGCCCTCGTTACTGATCGCGAACTCCGGATCGGGCTCCACGCCGGTTCCTCACCCCTCTCGGACCGGTTCGCCTTCCTCGTCCCGCCGGGAGGGGGAATCCGGGGGGTCTGTACATCGTCGGCCACCGTCGGTCCTTCGGTGAGCCTGGGGGTGGCCGACTCGGTCACCGTCTTCTCGGAAAATCCCGCCTCGGCGGACGCCTGGGCCACTGCCATCTGCAACAAGATATCCCCCGGGAACCGGGATGTCCTCGGGCGCCTCGGGGGAACTGATATAACCGGCGTGGTGGTCATCCTGGGTGAGGAGATCCTTCCCTGGGGGGATCCCCTGCCCCTCGTTCCGGCACGGGTGGATCCGGATATCATCACCAGGGGGAAAGACCCGACCCGGTTTAATCCTCCAGGTAACGCCTCGCCCCCCGGTACGCGGAGGCCCCCTCGAACTTCGCGATGATCTCCCCGAGCTCGGAGAGCTCGACGACCGGTCCGCTCTCCTCCACGCGGAAGACCAGATCCACTCCCTTCTCCTCCTCGAAGGTGATCCCCTCGAGGGCGGCCGATGCCGGCTGCAGGGTGAGGCGTTCCTGCCCGAGGAGGGTGGGCATTTCCCGGAAGTGGTAATAGAAGGCCTGCAGGGCGTTCAGGAGGTCAGACCCGAGGAGCTCCCTCCGCGCCTCCGCATCGAGGGTGTCCAGCACCTCGGCGAGGGTCTTCTGGTTCTCCCCGGCAATGGCGAGGATCCTGTCTGCGAGCTCAGCGAGTTCAACGGGGTCGATCATGGTGGTACTGTCTGGTGTGTTCGGGATCCGGATTTCCGGCCCATCATGAGGATCGGCCGGATCATGCCGGGTCCGCTTCCGGGCCCCAGATGAAGTCCTCGAGCCTCTGGAAGAACTTGACCGCGACGAACCGGGTCGTGTAAAAAGCGATGCACATGGCGATGAAACCGAGGAGAAAGTTTTCCATGAAAAAGAGGGCAACGATGAATATGCCGATAACGGTCCCGGCCTTTCCACCGAATTCGTACCAGGATTGCAGCTTCTCGGCCCGGCGAAGAGCCATGCCGAGAAAGAGTACGAGGATCAGGATTCCGAGAAAAGTGAGGAGTATCATAGAGGGTATGTCCTGCATCCCTTCACCCTTGTCCGATGTGGAAGGATTGAACACCCTCCTTTATACCCTTTCGGCTCGCGAAAGAAGATGACCCGTGATCGGGCGGGGATTCCCGAAAAACCTCACGAAGGTCGCCCGCATCTTAAACCACGGAGTTTTATTTCTTTCGTCCGGGGTGCAACGCATCGTGAAGAGAGGGATGGAGGAGGCACCATGTTCCGGTATCGTA
>DATGDI010000221.1:0-26931 GCA_035310965.1 Methanomicrobiales archaeon | reverse complement strand
AGGACCAGACGAGGGGCTGGTTCTACTCCCAGCTCGGCGCATCCACCATCGCCTTCTCCCGGTCGCCGTACCGGAGCGTGCTCATGCACGGATTTGCCCTGGACGCCGAGGGCCGGAAGATGTCAAAGAGCCTGGGGAACGTCGTCGCCCCTCAGGAGGTCATCGAGAAGGTGGGGGTGGACGTGCTGCGGCTCTATATTCTCTCGGCGAACGCCCCGTGGGACGACCTGAAGTTCAACTGGGATGGGGTGAAGACCGTGAACCGGGCGGTGAACATCCTCTGGAACGTCTACCGGTTTCCCCTCCCCTACATGATCCTGGACGGGTACAAACCGCCAGAGGATCGGGAGGGACGGTTCGATCCCGACCGGATCCTTAACGGAATCCCCGCCATGCCCCCCGAGGACCGGTGGATCCTCTCCCGGGTCGCGACCCTTTCGGGCGAGGTGGAATCGTCCATGGAGGTCTGCGAGCTTCACCGGGCGACGAGGGCGATCCTCGACTTCATCCTCGGGGACCTCTCCCGGTGGTACGTCCAGCTCGTGCGCCCCCGGATGTGGCTCGAGGAGGACTCCCCGTCGAAGCGGCGGGCGTACGACACCATCTACCTCGTTATGCGCCGGCTCGTCCAGCTCCTCTCGCCCTTCGCTCCCCACCTCGCCGAGGAGATCTACGGGAACCTTCGGCTTTCGGGAGAGCCCGTGAGCGTGCACATGCTCGACTGGCCATCGGTAGACCCTGAGCTCGCCGACCGGGATCTCGAGACCGGGATGGCCGTGGTCCGGGCCTTCGACGACGCCGTGGCCAATGCCCGGCAGGCCGCGAAACGAAAGCTCCGCTGGCCCGTCGCCGAGGTGGTGGTGGAGACCGCATCGCCCCCGGTTGCCGGGGCCCTCCGGGATCTCGGGGAGATCGCCCGGACCCGGGCGAACTCAAAAAGGCTGACCCTCGTCGAGGGATCCTGGGACCGGATGGGGATCCGGGCAGAGCCCGTCATGCGTACCGTCGGCCCGGCCTTCGGGAAGGATGCCCCGAGGGTGAAGGCCCTCATCGAGGGTGCCGATGCCCGATCCCTCCGGGAGGGACTCGAACGCGACGGGAAGTTCCCCCTCACCGGCGGGGGGAGATCCTTCGAGGTAACTCCCGCACACGTCAGTTTCGCACGGGTCATCCCCGATGGTTTCACCTCGGCACCCATGGAGGGGGCCGTGGTGTACGTGGACGGCCGGCTGACCCCCGAGCTCGAGGGGGAGGGGTATGCCCGCGAAATCATCCGGCGGATCCAGGAGATGCGGAGGCAGCTCGACCTCGCGGTCGAGGATTTCATCGTCGCAGGAGTGGTCATCCACGATCCGAGGGTCGCCTCCCTCGTCCGGTCCGGATGGGAAAACCGGATCCGGGACGAGGTGAGGGCGCGGTCCCTCTCCATCCGCCTGCCCGGCGAAGGAGGCCCCTCGCCGGAAGGCGGCCTCGAGGCAGACTGGGAGATCGAGGGAGTCGGGGTCCGGACGACCGTTTCACGGGCCTGACGGGCCCAGGATCCCGTCGAGGTAGGCCTGGCCCTCCGGGCTCGTGAACACGGGGAGGTCCCGGTCCACGGTGGGAACCCGCCGGATCGTCTCCACGGATTCCCCCTTCACGGGATTGTAACCGGCCCTTTCTTCACCTCTCCGGTACACGAGGACCCCCCGCCTCTGCCATGCCGGGGTCTTTGCCAGGTTCACCCCCCGGGAAAACATGAACTCGTGGAGCTCCTCGCCCCGCATGCCCGAGAGCCGGCGGGCCACCTCCGTGGGTTTCATCCCTTCCATCGTCAGGGCCTCCTGGCAGTACGCGTTCAGGTGGTTCCGCCAGGCCTCCCGCTGGCGCCCGGCGAGGTACTCCCGGGCATAGCCGGGCGATGCGATGATGACCCGGGCATCGAAGGCGAGGGGATGGCCCGGGGAGAGGGCGAGGGTGAGGCAGCTCGCCGCGAAGGAAGCGAGGACCGAGTCGATCTTCTCGACCCGGCCCCGGAAGGGGAGGGCCGGGAAGTAGAGGCTGATCTCGTCGGAGAAGGTAAAGGCGAAGAGGGGCGAGAGGCCGCTCTCGGTGAGGAGCCGGGAGGAGACCCCTGCCATCGCCCGGGAGAAACCCTCGTCGAAGGGCCGCTCCAGCGAGAGGTCCTTTGCCAGCCGGTGAAAGGCTCTCCCGTCCAGCCTCACGAAGATGGGGGGGACGATGGCGAGGTTCCCGAAGATCTCTCTTTCCTGCATGGAAAAACAGCGGGGGAGACGGGGCTATCCCGCTCCCGTGGGACCGGGCTCTCCTCTCGGGTATTCCTACTCCTGCCTGAAGGACGGGGAGAGGTGGCGGATGACGATGATATCGCCGATGGCCTTGATGATCCGGAAGGGGATCTTGATGCCCTTGAACCCCTTCACGTCCACGAGCTCGGGGTTCAGGTTCCCGATGGCCAGGGCATCGAGCTTCTTGTTGTCCACATCGATAACCACATCCTCGACGTCCCCCACGTAGATTGCCTTATCCGTGTACACCGAGAGCCCGAACAGTTCGGTTATCTGCGTAATCATCCTTATCAGAGGAGGATAGTTTCTTAAACATTAAAAAGATACTCGTCTGCCATGGCCAGTTCCATCAAAATCGGGAGCCTCTTTGGTATTCCGGTCCTCCTTCACTGGTCCTTTCTCCTCGCCATCCCGCTTTTTGCCTGGATCATCGGGACGGACATCGCGATATCGGCGAGCTTCGTCTTTGGCATCTTCGGGGTGCCCGGGGCGAACACGAGCCTCATCACCCAGGGGTGGATTTCCTACATCCTCGGCGCCATCGTCGCCCTCGCCCTGTTCTTCTGCGTCCTCGTGCACGAGCTCGCCCACTGCGTGGTCGCCCTCCGGCGGGGGATCAAGATCAACAGCATCACCCTCCTCATCCTCGGGGGCGTCTCCTCCATCGAGAACGAGCTCCCCGACCCCCGGGATGAGCTCCCCATGTCCCTCGCCGGCCCCGTGACGAGCGCCGGCCTCGGCATCCTCTCCTGGATCGTGGTCATCGCCGGAGCGCCCTTCATCAGTGACCTCCCGGTCAAGGGTGTCGTGATCTTCCTCTTCGGGTACCTCGCCCTCCTCAACATCATCCTCTTCGCCTTCAACCTCCTCCCGGCCTTTCCCATGGACGGGGGCAGGGTGCTCCGGGCATGGCTCGCGAGGCGGATGCCCCTCCCCCGGGCGACGAAGATCGCCGCCGACATCGGGAAGGCCTTTGCCCTCATCTTCGTCGTCTTCGGGTTATTCACCCTGAACTTCATCCTCATCATCATCGGGATCTTCATCTACCTCGGGGCAGACCAGGAGTTCTACGCCGTCCGGTCCACGGTCCTCCTCCGGGACGTGGCAGTGAAGGACGTCATGTCCACGAACCTGGTCACCGTCGAGCCCCAGCTCCCGGTTCCCGAGGTGGTCCGGCTCATGTACGCGACGAAGCACCTCGGGTTCCCCGTCCTCGAAAACGGAGTGCCCGTCGGGATGGTCACCCTGGAGGACGTCCACCGGGTCTCGGAGATCGACCGGGACGCAAAGCAGGTGAAGGACATCATGGCGAGGAACCTCATCACCGTTCCCCCGACGGCCATGCTCTCCGAGGCCTTCCGGCTCATGTCCCGGTACAACGTCGGGCGTATCCCCATCATCGAGAACGGCCGGCTCCTCGGAATGGTCACCCGGACCGATATCCTCAAGGTGATGGAGCTCCGCGAGGCCTAGGGAACGAAGGAGAGGGCGCCTTCCAGCGGGGTTTCCCCGGCGACTGACCGGAAAGAGGCAAGGTCCCTGACGGGCCGGGTGGCAGCGAGGGCTGCCGCCTTCTTCTTCCCGATCCCCGGGATCCAGGAGAGCGCCCGGACCGGGAGCCGGTTTATCTCGATAGGGAAGGGGAGGGCGGTGATGGATCGCATCCCCCAGTCCACGACCACCGTGTCGAGCAGGGTTCTCACCTGCACCGGGAGGGGAATCCCGACGAGGACCGGGTAGGATCCCATCTGCCGGCCGTACGAGATCCGGCCCTCCACCTCGACCACGACCCGCCGGAGGATGGTCCCGAGGGGGAAGACCCGGGAGATCATCGGATGATCGAAGTCCCGCCTCACCCCCTCCTTGAAGGCGCGGAAGAACCGGTCGTGTTTCCCCAGGGTGTTCACGTCGAAGGCCCGGGTGCCGGGGAAGGCCATGAGCCTCCGGATGTTCACCCGTCGGACGAGGAGCCCCTCCGCAAGGACCCGCGAGAGGAACTCGCGGTTCAGCCGGAAGGTCTCCTCCGTCTCACCGGCGAGCCCGATGACGAAGTTCAGCCCCGGGAGGAGCCCGGGGATCCCTTCCTCCCGCCTTCCCCCCTCCTCGTTCACCACCCGGATGGCCTGCGTCACCTGCTCCGGGGTCGCCTTCAGGTTGTTCGCGGCGATCACGGCCGGATCGGCGGTCTCCATGCCAAAGGCCGCCACATCCCCCGGGGTGTGTCCCCCGATAATGGCCCGGAGGGCTTCTCGGCTCGCCTCCTCGTGCCGGGCGATGGTTCCCGGGTTCACGTTGTCGATGTGGAGGGTGAGGAGATCCGGGGCCGCCTGCCGGATCCCGGTGAAGAGGTCCCGGATCTTCTCCGGATCCGGGCGCGGGAACTCTCCCCCGCTGACCCCGTAGGCGAGGAGATCGGGCTGCCTTCCCAGCCGGAAGTGTAAGGCACCGTTCGCGTGCAGGGCGGACACCTCGGCCACTATCTCACCGGCCGTGCGGAACCGGGGGGGACCGTAGAAGGGCTCGGTGCAGAAGGAGCATCCTCCGGAGACCGCCCGGCTGCAGCCCGTCGCCGTTTCAAGCTCGCACATGAGGTGCGGGAACGAGGGATGCTGCCTGATCACGGGAGCCCCGGCCACCATCCATCCGGCCATCTGCCGGTAGTCACCGTCGCTCCTCGGTTCGCCGCCCCGGAGGAAGGAATCCAGGGCACCCGCCGGTGACCCCTCCAGGATGACCGCGAATCCGGCGATCTCCCTTCTTTTCGCCCGTTCTCCCCCCCGCGGCGAATAGCCGAAGAGGAGAGGCCCGGCGAGGAAGGTCTTCGGGTGCCTGAGGGTGGCTCCCACCTGCTCGACCTCGGTGAGCGTGGCAGGGGTGCCGGCGAGGTACTTCCCGGGGACCGTCACCCCGGCCACCATGACCGCGATATCCGCGGTATCAAGGGAGAGGAGAAGAGAGGGGTCCTGCCTCAGCTGGTCGATGGTGTGATACCTGACCCGGTACCCGTGTTCCCGGAGGACTCCGGCGAGGGAACGGGGCTGGGGGGCGATGTACGGCGGGACCCCGAGGCAGGCGGGCTCGTCGATGTACCCGTCCAGGATGACCGCGTCAGAGGTCATGACCCGCGAGCCCGAGGAGCTCCCGGGCGAAGAGGAGCTTTTCCCGTTTCACCGGATCCACGTTCGGATCGTCTAGGTTGAAGCCCGCGATGGCGACCTCCGAGGCCCCGAGGGCGTGGGCAAGGAAGACCGCCCGATCGCCGTCCGAGAATCCCCCGAAGTTGTGGATCCGGCCGAAGGGCCGGCTCTGGGTGGTCCCCACGAGGGGGCCGGGGAACCGGGGCACCCAGCTCCGGAGGAGGGGCATGTTGTCGCCATGGGCATGGACCACGATGACCGTCCCTGCCACGTTCATCCTGATGAAGGCATCCGTGGCACCGTCGAGATCCGTCACGATGACCCCGGGCGGGATCCCCCGGGCGAAGAGCCGGTTCGCGGCCCCGTCCGCGGCGATGACGGTCCCCCGGATCCGGTCCAGCTCGTCCGTGAGATTCGGTCCGTTCCCGCAGACGGTCGCCGTTTTCCCCCGGATGAGCGCATCGGCGACGGGGAGATCGTCCCTCGCGAGGAGGCTCGCGAGGAGGAGGGCCGCCTCCTCGTCTCGCGCCCGGTCAAAGTGGAAGTGTTCGAGGATCCGGAGGTAATACGGCTCCCAGTCCTCAAACCCTGCAAAAATGAGCCCATTTTTCCGAGATTTCATGGACGTATACCATTAAATCTCGAAAATTCCATGTCGCGTACTCCCTGAAATATCGAGATTTAGGGCGTGTACGCCTCTAAATCTCGAAAATCTCATGGGACTCTTCCTTCTCGAGGCCCACGACCCGCATGAACTTGCGCATGATGGGTTCGAGCACGAGGGTGAGGAGGTCGTCCTTGGTCTTCACGAGGGAGAAGTAGGTGAGGGGGATGTTCGCCGCCGCCATGTTCGGGTGGCCGCCCGCCTCCCCCATGTCCCCGAAGGCCTCGGCAAGGACGTTCCCGATGTGGAGCCTGATGTCCTTGTTCCGGGCCGAGATGTAGATGGCCGAGTCCCCGATGCCAAAGACGAGGGCGGTGTTCACCCCTTCGAGGTTGATGAGGAGGTCGGCCGCCTGAGGGAGGGCATCCCGGTTCCTCACGTACCCGACGTTCGAGAAGAGGTACCCGCTCCGGATCTTCCGGTTCCTGATGGCGGCCCCGAGGACATCCAGGGTCTCCTGGGAAACGGCCGGGGAGGTGATCTTCTCCAGGAGCTCGAGGTCGGTGAAGGGGAGGAGGAAGCCGGCGTAGACGAAGTCGGCGGGGGTGACGTTCCGGCGGAAGTACCGGGTGTCAGCCTGGATACCGTAGAGGAGGGCGGTCGCCACCTTCTTGTTCACGACGATCCCGAGCTCCTTCAGGTACTGGGCCATCATGGAGGCCGTCGCCCCGATGCCCGTCCGGATGTCCACGAAGTCGCCCTTCACCTCGGGGATCTCCCCGTTCGTGTGATGGTCGATGACGATATTCACCTGGGTCTTCTTCGTGAGGTCGTTGTTCATCCCGGGCCCGAGGGAGTCGACCAGGGCCAGGTAGTCGCACTCCTTGAGGACCTGGGGGGTGATCCGCTCCATGTTGATGTCGAGGAGGTTCACGAAGGCCCGGTTCTCCTGGTGGCCGATGTTCCCCCCGTAGAGGATCCGGCAGGTGAGGTTCTTCGGGTTCGCCTCAGCGGCGATGGCCACGAGGGCCATGGCGCTCGAGATGGAATCGGGGTCCGGGTTCGTGTGGGTGACAATCCCGAGGGTCCCCTCCCAGCCGGCGATGAGCTCGAAGAGCCGGCGGGCGAGCCGGGAGGAGTGGAGCTGCAGCAGGTGGCCCTCGACCTCCCGGGCTACTACCTCCTGGGGGTAGAGCACGAGGTCCCCTCCCGCCTCCTGGAGCATCCCGATGGAGACAGGGTCGGTCGCCCTCGCGATGATGTGGGCCTTCGGGTATGCGGACCGGATGGTGCGGACGGCGGCGAGGTTCGCGTCCTTGTCGTTCGAGAGCACGAGGGCGACGTCGGGCTCGGGGAGGCCGTTGACGAGGGCCGGGCTCGTCAGGTCACGGACGAGGGCATTGAACTTCTGGACCCGCAGGTCCTCGACCCGTTTCTCGTCCCGGTCGATGATGAGGATGTCCGGGGTCTCCCGGAGGAGCGCCTCCACCACGTTGTAGCCGGTGCTCCCGCACCCGAATATCAGGTATTTGACCTTCTTTTTCCCCTTTTCCGCATCCCTGCCGGCCATATGTACAGAGTTGCGCCCTCCACCGATATAAGGGATTGCGAGATCACTAGGTGATCTCTCTTCGTGATTCTGGAATCCCTTCGGGCTTCCGCAATCCCGATTCCGAAAATCGCTTCGCGATTTTCTCATCAGGGCTTCGTCGCCCTGCGAGACTCCGAACCCCTGATTCCGAAAACCCTGCGGGACTCCTGCCCCCAGTACCCGAAATCCTTATGGGAATCCGTTGACCACATAATACGTCTGCTGGGCCTGTAGCTTAGTCAGGTTGAGCGATGGACTCTTAATCCATCGGCCAGGGGTTCAAATCCCTTCAGGCCCGTTTTCCGCAATCTCCTCATTCAGGCCCGTTTTCCGCATTCGCCTCCATTCAGGCCCGTTTTCCGCATTTTCCTCACGCAGGCCCGTTTTCCGCACTCTTTCTCGAAAGCCTCGAGTACGTTATTCGCGTGTCTTCCGGGGGGTCGTGGTTCTTTCCCAAAGATCAATTTAAGCATTTCCATTCTGCAATGCCGGCGGGGGATGATTTTACTGGGAAAATGGCTTATCCTTGTGGCTCCTACCCATATGTAGAGCCTTCTGGGCCGTGATTACCAATGAAGTGGTTGATGGAACCCGTAGCGGTTGCCTTTGCGGTGGTTGTGGTCGTCGCCATGATCATCCTCCTCGGGGGAGTGTATCTCAGGACCACCCAGCCGGAGCCTGTCCCGACGCCGGCCCCGGCGGACACCGGGGTCACGGAGATCCCGACTCCCGTTGAAACCACCCTCGCCGAGACCATCCCGCCGACCCCTGAGCCAACCATTGAAATCCCCAGTCTCCCTCCGACCAAGGACATGTCCAGGGCCTGGGTCCAACCAGCGACTCCCTTCCATGACAAGAAATACTACCTTCTCCCCTATCACCAGACCGTGTATGATCCGAGAGCCACCGGGCTGCCCCCGGTAATCTTCCAGCAATCTTACAATCTAGATTTCCAAGACGAAGCGGTGGTGGTAAATGTCCCCAGACCACCTCTCATCCTAGACTACGCCCTCACCCGGTTTATAAGTCCTACACGGACCTTCGTGTACATAACCATCAGAGATAATCAGACCCAACAACTCCTGTCCCAGGAAGGTTTTTACGGTCCTTACAGTACAAACAGCCCGAAACGATTATTTTTCTCATCCCCGGGGACCTATCACATCAATATGTACGGGGGCTTCTCAGGGATTGGTCTGACCATCCGGGCTCATCCCTCGTGAGCCATTCCACCTTTTAAAAACCGTCCCCAAATACCCGGTACACTGGGGGGTTGGCCGCGCCAGGGGTGGCGCAGCCCTTCGTGACTTCGTCGCTCTAGGTCGGAGAGCCCATTACGAAGAAGCAGACCCACGAGAACCGATAGGTTCGGTTACTCAACGATATCGATACTATCGAAGTCTTCAGTTCCCGATCTTCACGAGCATCTGCTCGAGGGTCGGGTAGTGGGACTCGACCCGCTCGACCCTGCCCCCCGAGGCCGGGAGCGATGTCGCGAGCTCGTTCATCCCCTCGATGTCGAGCCCGTCGACCGCGTAGTACACCCCGTCCTTCCGGTAGGTACGGTGGTTCCCGAGCCGGGAGAGATCCGCGATGGAGAAGGTGAGGGTGTAGGTGATGGACCCGAACATCTCCCGGAGCTCGGGGATGGACCCGTAGGCGACCTCCTTCCCCCGCCGGAGGATCATCACCCGGTCGCAGACCTCCTCCACCTGGTACAGGTTGTGGGCCGAGAAGACGATGGTCTTCCCCTGGCCCCGGAGCTCCTTCAGGAACTCGATGATGGTGCGGGAGGTCATGGGGTCGAGGCCCGAGGACGGCTCGTCGTAGATAAGGACGGCGGGGTCATGGAGGAGGGACCGGGCGATGGCCACCTTGCGCTTCATCCCCTTGGAGAGCTCCCCGATCTTCTTTCCCCCGTCCTCGAGGGAGAGGGTGGCGAGGAGCCGGTCGGCCCTCTCCCGGATCGCCTCCCTGCCCATCCCGTAGATCTCCCCGAAGAAGGTGAGGTAGGACCTGACCGTCATCGTCTCGTAGAGGTGGGAGTCCTCGGGGAGGTAGCCGAGGATCTTCTTCAGCCCGATGGGGTCCTCCACCACGTCGATGCCGTTTATCGTGAGATCTCCGCCGGTCGGGGGCACGAGGCCCGTCATGATCTTGAGGAGGGTCGTCTTCCCCGCCCCGTTGTGGCCGATGACACCGAGGATCTCGTTGTCCCCGAGGGCGAGGCCGACTCCGTCGAGGGCCGGAAAGCCATCGTAGGTCTTGGAGAGTCCGCAGGCAGAGATCATGACTTATTACAATTTATCCATTAAATTGATAAAATTTATGTTCTGATATACGCGATATTTAAAGGTATATTAGATAAATATGGGAATATTTTCGGATATTCTGACGATCGCGCGGTGGGAGGTAAAAAAATCCTTCTCGACCATGGGGAGACAGGTCCTTCCCCTCGCCGTCGTCCTCTTCATCCTCCTCATCCTCTCCACCGGGTTCGTCGCCCGGAGCGGGATGCACCTCCAGGACGGGATGTACACCCTCGCCACCGATGACCGTGAACTCGGGGCGATCCTCGCCGCCGACGCCAGGTTCACGGTCTTCATCGGAGATGGGGCTACCCTCCCCTCTCAGCGGGCGGCCTTTGACCTGGTCGTCCTGAACCGGACGGTCCTCCCACCACTCTCGGAAAAGGGGGCCTCTGCCCTGAAGACCCTGGGCCGGGACTACTCCCAGTACGTTGCCTCGGTCTACAACCGGGAGCCTGACCTCTTTGCCGCCTATCCCCTCTGGATCGATCTCCAGTACGTGAGGAGCGAGCTCGATTTCCAGGCCACCCAGCAGGGACAGTACATCTCCGTCCGGCAGAGGTCATCCGCTCCCCCCGTACCCGAGGGACCGGTCGTCCCTGTCACGCCCCCCGCCGCAACCCTCCCCGTTTCCGCCGACGACCTCCGGAGGAACCTCCAGCAGGAGGCCGGGAAAAACGATCAGGTCGCCCGGTACACGGGCATGTTCACCGGTCTTCCCTCTCCCAACTCGAGTGTGAGGACCCCCTCCCAGCTCTCCCCCTCCCTCCCCTTTGACTCCATCATCTTCATCTTCGTCTTCATCTTCCCCCTGTACTTCACGTCGCAGTTCTTCATGATGTCCGTCATGAACGAGCGGATCGAGAGGAAGGGGGAGATCCTCCTCTCGGGCCCCCTCTCCCCCGTCGTCATCATCGCGGGGAAGATGCTCCCCTACCTCGCGCGGATGATTTTTACCTCCTCGGTGGTGATCCTCACGGCCCGGGCATCCCTCCTCATCCTCCTCCCCCTCCTCCCGGTCATCCTCTTCTTCCTCGCCTCGGCCCTCCTCATCGGGATGCTCTCCCGCTCCTTCAAGGAGCTCTCCTTCATATCCATCTTCTTCTCGACCCTCGCCACCTCCTACCTCTTCTTCCCCTCCATCTTCGCGAATGTCCATATCATCTCCCTCGTCTCCCCCCTGACCCTCATCATCCTCCAGATCCAGGGCACGGGCTTTACGGCCACGGACTACCTGTATTCCACCTCCCTCTTCTACCTGACAAGCGGGGTGCTCCTCTTCATCGGGGTCGCGAACTTCAATGCCGAGCGCCTCTTCGACCTCCGGCCCTTCCTTCCCCGGCTCCGGGAGTTCGTCACCTCGAGCCTGTCCCGGGAACACCCCTGGCGGTCCCTCCTCGTCGCGAACATCCTCCTCATCCCCTTCGTCTTTATGGCCCAGATGATGGGCCTCGTCCTCCTCTTCAACCTCCCCATGCCCCTCTCCCTCGTCCTCCTCATCCTCCTCGCGGCCCTCATCGAGGAGATCGCCAAGTCCGTCGGGGTGTACAGCCTCTTCCACGCCGAGCTGTCCGGCCTCCCCTGGAGGACGGTGATCCTCGCCTCGGCGGTCACCGCCGCGGGGTTCCTCCTCGGGGAGAAGCTCTTCCTCCTCGCCATGCTCACCCAGATCACCGACTCGGTCTTCGGGTCCGTCCTCTTCCTCCAGCAGGGGATCCTCCTCCTCTGGATGCCCTTCCTCCTCCACTTCACCGGGGTGCTCATCGTGATCCTCGTCCTCCGGACAGGCGGACGGCGCTGGTACCTCCCCGGCATCCTTGCCGCGGCGGTCGTACACAGCCTCTATAACCTCTCCCTCCTTTCGGGGGTGCTCGGGTGAAGGGAAGGCACATCTGGATCGTCGCGAGGAAGGAGCTCTCGGGGATCAACTACGAGAAGACCATCCTCTTCGCCATCCTCCTCCAGCTCTTCGTGGCCATGTTCTCCTCCTTCCTCATGGTCGGCCTCACCTCCCTCTATGACCCCTCCTCCGTCTCCCAGTACTCGAGGTTCCGGTACAGCATCGCCTACACCGGGGCAAATTCGACCCTCCTCGGACGGCTCCAGGACTCCGATGATTTCACCGTGTTCGAGATGGACCTCTCTCCCGCCATCGAGTCCCTGAAGGAGCGGAAGCTTGCGGCGGTCCTCTTCGTACCCGACATCCCTCCCGACTCCCCGGATCCCGTCCAGGTCACCCTCTACACGCTGCAGAACGACCTGCAGGCCACGGTGGTGGGGGTGAAGCTGAAGGAGGTCCTCCTCGCCTTCGAGGGAGACCTCCGGACGGCCCGGGCGGCGAGAATCTCGGCGCAGCCCATCGAACTCGCGTTTCCCCCGGCGGCCCCGGCCGAGGGGTTCTACGAGTTCGTGTACGGCCTCCTCATCCCCCTCCTCATGTTCATGCCCGCCATCATCTCCGCCTCCCTCGTCATCGACCTCATCACCGAGGAGTACCAGCACGAGACCCTCGAGACCCTCATCTCCACCCCGGTCACCTTCGCCGAGATGGTCTGGGGCAAGATCCTCGCCTGCGAGATCCTCGTCCCCGTCCAGGCGGCCGCCTGGCTCCTCCTCCTCGCGGTGAACGGGATCCGGATCTCGAACCCGGTTCCCATCCTCCTCCTCGTCTCCGCCGCATCCCTCATCCTGATCCTCCTCTCGGCCCTCACCGCTCTCCACTACCGGGAGCGGACCGCCGCCCAGTTCATCTACTCGACGGCCCTCGTGATCGTGATCCTCCTCGTGGTTGCGATCCCGGGGAACCCCCTCAACCTGATCGTCCGGGCGTCCATCGGGGATCCCGGACCGGGTATCTACGGGGCCCTCCTCCTCGTCCCGGCTGCAGCGGCCCTCCTCGGGTATATCACCCACCTTTACGCATCCCGGATCGGGATGCTCGCCCAGGGAGGGGCGTGACGGAGGCATACCTTCATTGCATCAGACGACCTTCATTTATGCCAACGGAGCTGATTGAATTCCGGGAAATCCAAAGAAAAACAATGACGCAGTTGATCCAAACGCGGTAGATGCCCAGGGCCAGCCCATTGTCCGGGTCCGGCTTCCGAAGAAATGGAACCGGGAGCAGTTTGCCTCGGCGGAGCTGATGATGGGGGCCAACCATGTCCGGGTGCGGTGTTACGACGGGGTCACCCGGATGGGGAGGATCAAGGGGAAGATCAAGAAGAGAGTCTGGATCCGGGAGGGGGACATCCTGATCGTCACCCCCTGGTCCTTCCAGGACGAGAAGTGCGATATCCTGTACCGGTACCTGCCGCCCCAGGTGGAGTGGCTCCGTCGGAACCGGTACATCTGAATATATCTCCCGGATACAAAGCTTCATCCATACGGAGAGTCAATACTATAATGCAGTTTTTCATAAGACTGTTTAGGTAAAGCCATGTATCGATCAGATTTTGGTGGCCGCAGAAACTTCGGCCCGCGTGAGATGACCAAGGTCATCTGTTCAGACTGTGGAAAGGAATGCGAAGTCCCCTTCAAGCCTACCGAGGGTAGGCCCGTGTACTGCCAGGAGTGCCTGCCGAAGCACAGGCGCCCCCGGTTCTAATCTCATCATCTCATAATTTTTATTTTCTTTCTTCTGTTTTCGTGACCTTCTTTGGATCTTTATTCGACCCGGCAGCCATGGCTCTCCAGGACCTTCTGTAGGCGTAGTTCCACATCGCCGGCCCCTTCCGGTATCTCCCGAAGAGCGGCCTCCCAGATCTCCCGCAGGACCGGATTATCGGAATGGAGGGCGAGGGTGCCTGTCACCCTGCCTGCGAGATCCCCACCGGGTTCGAAGATCCGCATCACCACGCACCGGTAATACTTGCACTGGGCCGGGCTCGTCCCGTGAATGGTGCAGAGAACTTGTTCTCCCTTCGGCCGGAGAAACTGGCAGGCGCGAGGGTGCTCCTTGATCCAGGTGATGTCCCGGAACAGCTCCCTTTTATCCTCGTCGACGATGGCACGGAAGGGGGTCCCCGTCGAGATCGATTCGCACTCGAACTCGAAGGGACCGATCTCACGTTCGACAGCGATGCAGTCGCCCATGGACATGCAGCATGTTCCGCACATCCTGCACCGGAAAGCCATGCCGGTTCACCCTCCGGCCCTGTACGCATCCCTGGGGACGGTGATCTCGAAGACGGCCCCCTCTCCCGGCTGCCCGATCTCCCGGACGGTCGCCCCGGTGATGGCAAGGATCTCCCGGACCAGGAAGAGGCCGTACCCGGTCTTTCTTCCATACCCGTGGGCGAAGATCCGCTCCTTGTCATGGGCGGGTATCCCGATCCCGTCATCCTCGCAGAGGATGGCGAGACCGGGGTCGGTTGCCCGGACCGAGAACCTGATCCTCGTGACCTTCTGGCCATGGAGGATGGCATTCTCGATGAGGTTGGAAAAGACCCGTTCCAGGAGGGGGTCCGCATAGATCCTGACCGGATCCAGGTCGATCTCCACCCGCACCCTCCCGTTGCCCGCATCGGAGGCCGCTCGTGCGATGACCTCGCGGAGATCCTGCCAGACCGGGGAATGGACTCCCACCTCCTGGTACTGGCGGGTGAACTCGATCTGGTGCCGCATCGTCACGGCGGCCTTCCTCGCCATCCCGGCGAGTTCCCTCGCATCTCCGGGAGAGGGGCTCTCCAGGGCGAGTTCCAGGTACCCGACGACGGCCACGAGCTGGTTGAGCATGTCGTGCCGGGTGACCGAGGAGAGGAGGTTCAGCTTCCGGTTGACATTTTTCAGGGCCTCTTCGGCCTTCTTCCGTTCGGTCATGTCCCGGAACAGGACGAGATCCGCAGCCCTTCCCTCGAAGGTGAAGGCCCCTGCGTTCAGCTCACCGTGGAACCGGCTCCCGTCCTTCCGGAGGAGGAGGGCGTCGTACTGGCGGGGGACCTCCTCCCCGGCCATGCGCCGCTCGTAATTCTCCCGGATCCGGGAAACGTCCACCGGGTCAATGAAGTCCTGGAGCGGGCGCCCCTCGATCTCCCCGACATCGCCTCCCCACAGCTCCGCCGCCCTCCGGTTGCAGAACTTCACGATCCCGTCCTGGACCACGATGATCCCGTCGTTCGCCCGCTCCACCAGGGCACGGTACTTCTCCTCGCTCTCCCGGAGGGCCACCTCCGCCTTCTTTCGTTCCGTGATATCCCGGAACATGATAAGATCCGCCGGCCTGCCGTCGAAGACTATGTCCCCCCCTTCCAGGTCCACGGGGAAACTCGTCCCGTCCCTCCGCAGGAGCCGCGTATCGTATCGCCCGGGGACCTTTTTCCCTGCCATCCGGAGCTCGTAGTTCCTCCGGAGGCGCGGGAGCTCGCTCGGGTCGATGAAATCCCGGTAGGGACGCCCCGTGATGTCCCGGCATTCGCCCCCCCACATATCCGCGGTCCTCCGGTTACAGAGCTTCACGACATCGTCCTGGACCACGATGATCCCCTCGTAGGCCCGATCCACGAGGTTCCTGTACTTCTCCTCGCTCTCCCGGAGGGCATCCTCGATCCGTTTTCGTTCGGTGATGTCCCGGGAGATCCCCATGGCCCACGTGACCCTCTCCTCGGCGCTCCGGAGGGGGATGAGCGTGGTATCCAGCCAGATCTCCTGAGTGCCGACGGGGATAAGACTCTCAACCCGGATGGGATGCGAATCTGAGAAGACCGTCGCGAGATTTCTCTTCATGTGCTCATCTGCATCCGGGGGGAAGAGGAGTGACCTGGGCCTCCCTACCACCTCCTCGGTCTTTTTCCCGAGGAGCTCCTGGGAATGCCTGTTTAAGTAGACGACATTGTCGTCGCGATCGATGATGTAGATGAGATCCTGGGACGCCTCGGTGAGGTTCCGGTACCACTCCTCGCTCTTTTTGAGGGCCTCAACTGCCTGCCGGCGGGTAACCGCCTGGCCGATCAGGTTCCGGAGCTCGATGAAGAGGACCCTCGGATCGGTTCCCTTCTGGAGGTAGAAGTCGGCTCCGTTGTTCAATGCCTCGATGGCAACCTGTTCCCCTCCCCTTCCCGTGAGGATGATGAAGGGGATACGGTTCCCGCTCTCCCTCAGATGCTTGAGGAGGCCGATCCCGTCCATCCCGGGCATCCGGAAATCCGAGATGATGGCATCGTACCGGGTTTCCTCGAGCCTCTCCAGGGCTGATTCGGCCGATGTGACTCCTTCGAGCCGGATGTCCCCGCTCTTCTCGAGAAACGCCCTGGTAAGGTCCAGGAAATCCTGCTCGTCATCGACGTGGAGTACCGAGATCATGCCCTCTCCCCCGCTTCCTGCCCGCTACCCTGAAGGAGAATATCTTCGATGGCTTAAATAAGTGGGGGAAATGGTCCGGGATTCCCCAGGAATTCCGGTTCCGGCACCCGGCATAGGAAATTTCTTGAGCCCCGGTATTTGATCAAAAGGAGATTCCCTTACTTCCCGTCGTCCTCGATCTTCCCGTCCCGGAGACGGATAATGCGGTGGAAGTATTCCTTGTGCCACTCCTCGTGGGAGACCATGACGATGGTCTGCTTCATCGACCTGTTGATCTCATGGAAGAGGTTGAGGACCATCCGGGAGTTCTCAGTGTCCAGGTTCGCGCATGGCTCATCGGCGAAGAGGATGTCGGGCTTGTTCACGATGGCCCGGGCGATGGCGACCCGCTGCTGCTGCCCGCCCGAGAGCTCGCTCTGGAGGTGGGTGCGCCGGTCGCACAGGCCGACCTTCGTGAGGATGTCCACCGTGTCGGCCTTGTACTGCGCCTCGCTCCGGTCCGCCCGCAGCATCGCCGGCAGCGCCACATTCTCCCTCACCGTGAGCTCGGGGACGAGGGCGTAGTCCTGGAAGACGTACCCGAGCTTATAGAGCCGGAACATGGTCTTCTGGTAATCCGTGAGGGTCCCCACGTCCGTCCCATCGATGAAGATGCTCCCCGCGGTGGGGATGTCAAGGAGCCCGAGCATGTGGAGGAGGGTGGACTTCCCGCTCCCCGAGGGGCCTATGATCCCTACGAACTCCCCTTTCTCGATGTGGATATCGACTCCGTCGAGAGCCTTCACCTCGACGTTCCCCATCCGATAGACCTTCCTCAGGTTCTCTGTCCGGATCATGGGATCACGCCCTCATTGTCTTCTGGATGTCCTCCAGTGCGACCCGCCATGCCGGGACATAACCGGCTACCACCGCAGCCCCGAACAGGATCAGGGAGTTCGTCAGCATGTCGAGGGGGGTCAGGAACAGGTATGCCGACCACTCCGGGGTCACGATGGGGTGGATGGACATGTACACCACGAGCAACGAGGTTATGATGACCCCGATGATGATCCCGAAGAGGGCCAGGATGATGACCTGGAAGCCGTAGCTATGCATGATGACCGTCTTGTCCACCCCGATGGCCTTGAGGATCCCGATCTGCTTCCGGCTGTTGATGGTCTTGATGGTGATGACGATGAAGAGCACCACGGTGGTGATGATGATGCTCACGATCAGCGAAACCAGGTTGATGATGGCAAAGCTCTGGAGCACCCTCCCCATCCCCTTCGCGAGGAGGTCGCTCGTGGTCTGGACGTCCTGCGAGACACCATAGGACTGGAGCTCGTTCTTGATGGACTTCTCGGAGTAACCGGGCATCGCCTTCACCGTGATGTAATCGGCCTGGTCGAGGGCCTTCCCTTCCACGAGCTCCATGTCGCTCATGGTGGTATACACCGTGCTGTCCGCCTGGCTCCAGCCGGTGAAGAAGATCCCCTTGACCCGGTAGTCCTTCGTGTAGCCGTTACCGTACTCGATGGTAATCGAGTCCCCGACCCGCACTCCCCCGAGCGAAGGCTGGAACTCGTCCTCCTGGCGGACGGAGGCATCCCCGGCGACCGTCTTCCCCATGATAATCTCCCCGGTGTCCCCGTCGCCAAGGTAGGTCCCGGCGATCATCTTCGTATAGAGGGGGGAGACGTACTTTTCGTCCGACGGCGAGATGGCTCGCACCCCGACGCCGAGGATCCGGTCTCTTGATTTCAGGGTCGCCCCCTTGGTGTAGTGGGGAGTCGCCCGTTCCACGCCGGGCAGACTGTTGATCAGGGAAAGAGTGGCATGGAGGTCTGTGATGTACTGGTCGCCCGCCCGGGGGCTGACCAGGACGTTTCCCACCTCGTAGTCCACGATCTGTGCGGTGATACTCTGCCCGATCCCGTTGAAGAGACCGGGGAGGAAGATCATGTTCGTGAAGCAGAGGGCGATGATGATCACGGTCATGACCGTGCTCGACCGGTTCCCCCGGATCAGCGACCGCCAGGCCAGAAAGAGGGAGACCTTCAGCTCTTTCTGACCCATGGGAGGGCACCGCCGCCGTTCTTCCTCGGGATGTACCAGAACCGGTACGCGAGGAGTCCGCCGCCGATGAAGACGAGGAGCAGGAGGATGAAGCCGCCGCTCGAGTCCGCCGGATCGATCCGGACGGACATCTGCCTGACCTCGGTGTGGGACCCCAGGTCATCCACGTAGCTGATGGTAGCGTTGTAGGCATAGCTCCCGCCCTTTGCCCCGTCCAGGAGGAAGACCGCCGGCGCGTCGTTGCCCGGCTTGATCTTCCCGATGAAGGACTGCTTCGTCCCGGTCATGGGCAGGTCGATGGTCGCCGCCACCTGCTTCGCCTCGCCGGTACCGGTGTTCTCGATCCGGATGGTGAGGTCAAAGGGCTGGTTCTCCCCGACCCTTCGGGGGCTCGTGTCCACCGAGACGAACCCGAGCTCGCTCTTCCCCTTCATCATCAGGTTGATGGAGGATGCCTGGGTGTGGACGACACCGTCCACGGAGCTGTACTGGAGGGTCACCGGGACCTGGGTCAGGCCCGGGCTCGTGTCCCGGTCGGAGAGGAGGACAAGTTCCGCGCTCTTCGTCCGGCCCGAGCCGACGAGGCCCAGGTGGTAGAGGTCGGTTCCTTTCGGGGCGACGAGGGTGCTCACGTTCCCGATCCGAACCGCGACATCCTCAGCGAGGAGGTCCCCGTCATTCCGGACCGACAGGGTCACCGGGACCTCCTCCCCCGGGTTCACCGAGTCAGGGGTGAAGCTCGAGAGGACGAGAACCGCCTGTTTCTGGATACCGATGGGGGAGTTGACATTGACCGGGATGGGGTACTTCACGCTCGTCCCCTCGGGGATCCGGATCCAGACCTCGGGGAAGTACATGCCGGCCTGAGGAGGGGCCTTGATCAGGAAGGTGAGGGTCATGGACTGGCCGGGCCCGAGGGCTCCGACCTGCTGGAAGTTCCCCTCGAGCACCTCGACCCCCTGGCCGTACATGTAGACCGATTCCACGAGGACCGTCATGTCCTTCGTCGTCGTCGTGGTCGTGGACCCCGATACCCCATTCTGGACGGTGGATTCCGTCGTGCTTGCCGTCGATGCGGTGTTCGCGATGGTGATCTCGATGGTCCCCTGGTCGCCGGGGAGGAGGATGGAGGGGGTGACGTGATAGCCGGTGATGGCTACGGTCGGGTCCGTGGTGCTCGCGCCCGCGGCAAGGGGAACCGCCGCGAGGATGAGGACGAGGCAGATCCAGGGAATCGCTCCCCGGGAGGCCGCCCGGCCTTTTACCGGGTGTGCGTGCATGGATATCATCATGTGTCCCTGATCGGTAGTCTGCTTGTACATATAAGGATTTCGTTTATGTATGATACATAAGTATTATAAACAATTATCATACACCTGACTGCGGGAGAAACACCTTGGAGTCTGTCAAGGATCTCGAGGACTTCGGCGTGATCAAGAGGCTCCTCCGGGACGAGCCCCGGGGGATGACCGTCACCGAGCTCGCCCGGGCCCTCGGGAGGACCAAGAACACGGTGGGGAGGTACCTGGATATCCTCCATGCCTCGGGCCAGGTGGAGATGCGAAGCTTCGGCATGGCCAAGGTCTTCACCCTGACCCAGCGCGTACCCCTCCCGCAGCTCTTCTCCCATACCGCGGAGATGGTGATGATCCTCGACCGCGACCGCCGGGTGCTCCAGGTGAACGATCCCTTCCTGTCCCTCCTCTCCCTCGGGCGGGACGATGTGGTCGGGAAGAACCTCGCCTACCTCCCCGTTCCCGAACCGGGGGTCCAGGACATGGTCCGGGCCCTCCTCGCTTCCCTCGAGAAGGAGAGCACCGATGCCGGTCTGGAGATCTCCCGGGGAGGCGAGCGTTACCTCCGGGCAAAGGTCATCCCCATCCTCTTCGAGGACGGGAGCCAGGGATCCACGGTGATCCTCGCGGACGAGACCCCGGTCCGCCTCGCCGAGAAGGCCCTCCGGGAGTCGGAGAAGAAGTACCGGGAGCTCGTCGAGAAGGCGAACACCATCATTCTCAAGATGGACCTCGCCGGCGGGGTCACCTTCTTCAACGAGTACGCCGAGGGGTTCTTCGGCTTCTCCCGGGCGGAGATCCTCGGGAAAAATGTCATCGGGACCATCGTGCCCCCGACAGAGAGCTCGGGACGGGACCTCGAGCAGATGATCGCGAGGCTCCTCTCCCACACCGAGGAGTACGAGAGCAACGAGAACGAGAACATCACGAAGGAAGGCCGGCGGGTCTGGGTCCGGTGGTCCAACCAGGCCATCAGGGACGAGCAGGGGAACCCGGTCGGGGTTCTCTCGGTGGGGAGCGACATCACCGAGCACCGGCGACTGGACGAGGAGCTCCGCCGCGAACGGGACTTCATCGGCGCGACCCTTCACATTCTCGATGCCCTCGTGGTAGTTCTGGAAAGGGACGGGAGGATCATGTGGTTCAACCATGCCTGCGAGGCCCTCACGGGCTACGCCGAGGAGGAGGTGAAGGGCAGGCCCTTCTGGGAGATCTTCCTTCTCCCCGAGGAACGGGACCGGGTGCGGGAGGGTTTCGACGGGCTCGTCGCAGGGCAGGGACAGCTCCGGCTCAGCAACTTCTGGGTGACCCGGACCGGGGAGAGGAAGTACATCCGGTGGTCCAACACCGTTCTTCGCGACGAGAAGGGGTCCACCACCCATGTCATCGGGACGGGCATAGACATCACCGAGCACCGCCGGCTGGAGGAGGAGCTCGGGAAATACCGAACCGGTGAGACGCTACCTGGAGGGTAACCGGGGAGGGATTTCTCCCCTCGGGTTCTCATCCGTGCAGCCACCCTTCCCCCGACAAATCCCGGGAGATATCATTATCCCCTCCCCCTGTTTTTTTCTTAGGTATGCCAGAAGACGTGATTCAGCCGACAACGGCAAGCCCGTCGAATCTTACCGAGCTCTTCGTGTTCGAGCAGCCTGCGAGGCGCCTCGAACTTCTCGTCCGGATCCTCTACTGGATCATCATCGGCCTCGTGCTCATGGTGTACGGCATCATCGCCACCGCATGCCTGATCATCCAGTGGTTCGTCATCCTGATCCTCGGCCACCGGAACCGGGGCCTCTCCGATTTCATCCAGGGGTACCTGGAATACCGGATCCACGTGACCCCATACTCCGCCTTCATGACAGACAGGCGGCCGGATCTCAACCCACACAAGGTGCGGATCTTCGAGGAATACCCGGTCGGGGAGAAGAAATAACCGAAAATTTTCCCGGCTGAACCTTTTTTCAAGGGGATGTCTGGGCAGTGCCTGGAAAACAGAAAGTCTCTCAATTTTCATGAGAATTTCAGAGGCCGGGGCCGAGATTCGAACCCGGGTCGGGGGATCCACAGTCCCCTAGGATAACCAACTACCCCACCCCGGCAAATGTACCTCGAAGATCTCCTCGGAGATCTTCTCGAACGGCGTTCACGCAGCCCGAGGCTGCATTGAACACCATTCACCACCATTTGCCGGTGAATCTGATAAAAATATGCCTCTCCTGCCCCCTCGGTGCGTGAAGATGAGAGGGGGGGAATACGCAGGTTTATGATACCGTGAATGATACTCTTCTCACTTCTCACCGAGGATTACGATGGAGGTCGGCACATGGCAGCACCCGCACCCGCAGGCATCAGGACACCCATCGTCTGCGTCCTCGGCCACGTGGACCATGGAAAGACCTCCCTCCTCGACCGGATAAGGGGTTCCTCGGTCGTCGAGAGCGAGGAGGGGGCCATCACCCAGCACATCGGGGCCACCCTCGTCCCCCTGGAGGTCATCCGGGCCATGAGCGGGACCCTGGGCAAGCTCGACATCCAGGTCCCCGGCCTCCTTTTCATCGACACTCCCGGCCACCATGCCTTCACCACCCTCCGGGCCCGGGGAGGAGCCCTCGCCGAGATGGCCATTCTCGTCGTGGACATCAACGAGGGATTCCAGCCCCAGACCCTCGAGGCCCTCGAGATCCTCCGGACCTACAAGACCCCCTTTGTCGTCGCGGCGACGAAGATCGACCGGATCCACGGCTGGCGGGTGAACGAGAACGAGACCTTCCAGGCGAGCTTCGGAAAGCAGGGGGAGCGGTCCCGCACGGCCCTCGAGAACAAGACCTACGAGATCGTCGGGAGACTCTCGGAGCTCGGCTTCGCCTCGGAGCGGTACGACCGGATCAGCGACTTCCAGCGGAACATCGCCATCGTCCCGGTCTCCTCGCACACCGGCGAGGGGATCGCCGACCTCCTCATGATCCTCATCGGCCTCGCCCAGCGGTTCCTGAAGGAGGACCTTGCCTTCCGGGCGGATGGCCCGGCCCGGGGGACGGTCCTCGAGGTGAAGGAGGAACGCGGCCTCGGGATGACCCTGGACGTGATCCTCTATGACGGGACCCTCTCGGTGGGGGACGAGGTGATGCTCGCCACGGCGAACGGGGTTGTCACGACGAAGGTTCGGTCTCTCCTCAAGCCGAGGCCCCTCCGGGAGATCCGGGTCGAGGACCGGTTCGACCGGGCCAGGTCCGTCGTCGCGGCCGCCGGGATCAAGGTCGCGGCCCCGGGTCTCGAGGCGGTGGTCGCCGGTTCTCCCCTCTCGGCGGTCCGAGGCGACCGGGAGGCGGTGGAGGCCACCATCCGGCACGAGATGGAGGACATCCGGGTCACCCTTTCCGACCGGGGGATCACCCTCCGGGCCGACACCATCGGGGCCCTCGAGGCCCTGTCCAAGGAGCTCGAGGGGAAGTCCATCGGGATCCTGAGAGCCGGCGTCGGCCCCGTCTCCCGGCACGACATCGTCGAGGTCCAGACCGTGGCGGACCCGCTCTCCTCGGTCCTCCTCTGCTTCAACACCCCCATCCTCCCCGATGCCCAGGATCTCCTCAAGGACCCCGCCTTCTCCCGTGTGAAGGTCTTTTCCGGGAAGGTCATCTACCAGCTCATCAACGAGTACCTGGAGTGGCGGGACGCCGAGATCCGGAAGAGGGAGGCCCAGCGGTTCGAGGAGGTGGTCCTCCCTGCTCGGATCCTGATCCTCCCGAACTGCGTCTTCCGGCAGAGCAACCCCGCGGTGGTGGGGATCCGGGTGCTCCTCGGGAAGCTGAGGACCGGGGTCGAGCTCGCCGACCGGAGCGGGAGGCGGATCGGCCACCTGAAGACGATGCAGAGCCGGCAGGAGAACATCCGTGAGGCCGACACCGGGGCAGAGGTGGCCATCTCCATCGAGGGTGCCACCGTGGGGAGGCAGGTGAACGTGAACGACGAGCTCTTCGTGGAGATCCCCGAGCGTCACGTGAAGATCCTCGAGCACGAGATGCTCCCCCACCTCACGCCGTCGATGAGGGAGTGCCTCGAGGATTACACGGCGATCATGAGGAAGGACAACCCCTTCTGGGGGAAGTGATCCTTCCGCGCTTCGCACCGGCGGCATGGTCCGGGAGGATCCCGGGGGTCCCGGTCTCCGCGGGGGCGTGGGTCCGGTCTTCAGGTGGGCCGGGCACTATGTTTAAGAACCCTCCGGGCCAATGATATTGTCACTCCAGAGGGCAGGACGAATGGTGGACTTCAAGCTGGTTCTCTCGGACGCGAAGGCCGGGCGGGCATACAACGTGAGCGTGAGCGGCGGTTCTGCGAACGCCTTCCTCGGGAAGCGGATCGGGGATGAGGTGGACGGGGCCCCCGTCGGCCTCGGCGGGTACAGGATGCGGATCTCGGGGGGATCGGACCGGAACGGGAACCCCATGCGGGCGGACCTCCCGGGCATGGCGAGGAGGCGGCTCCTTCTCTCCGACGGGACCGGTTTCCACTCCCGGCTCGAGGGCGAGCGCCGGCGGAAGATGACCCGGGGGAACGAGGTTACCCCGGATCTCGTCCAGATAAACGCCGTCGTCACCGCGTACGGGGAGAAGCCTCTCGGCGAGTACTTCAAGAAGGGCGAGGAGAAGCCCGCCGAGAAGGAAGGGCAGGCCCCGAAGGAGCGGCCTGCGAAGAAGAAGTAAATTGTATTATTTCCCATCCTTTTTTTCGAGCACCTCGACCATCAGCCGGTCAAGGAGATCGGTAAACCCGATCCCGTGCCTCCGGGCCACGATGACCGCCGCCGCCGGGAGGCGCAGGTTCCCGTCGAATCCCTCCCGGATGACCCGGTTCACCTCGGCAACCACCTCGGCGGGGGGAACCCCGCGGGCCGTGGCGATCCGGCCGATGAGGACCTGGGAGGCCTCCTCGCTCTCGAAGATCCGGGAATCGGGCCTGAAGCCCACCGGCACCGTGACCGAGGAGAGGTCGAGGAGGGGGCGGACCCAGCCGTCGGCCACCTCCACCATCCCGGCGTCCTTCGCCCGGTCCAGGACCTGGTTCGCCTGGTCCCGGCTCATCCACTTCCGGTCGATGGTGAGGTAGAAGATGAACTCCGACTTCTGGAGCCGGTCCTTCCTCGTGTGCTTGAAGGGGGCGGCGACGGTGACGGCGAGGCTCACGGGCAGGCACCCTTGATCAGGGTCTTGAACTCGGCCGCATCCATCGCCCCCTGCTGGCCCTCCTTCACGACGATGCACTCGGAAAGGGGGCCCTTGTCCTGCACCCGCATGAGGAAGATGTTTTCACCGAGGGGAACCCGGCCCCGGGCGGCGAGGAGAATGTCATGGAGGATGAACCGGAAGTCGGCCATCTCGGTGACCGTCTCCTCGAAGGGGGGGAGGGAGTCCACCATCTCGAAGGACATCTTGTTCGTGGCGAGCTGGACGAGGATCTGGCGCTTCACGAGATCCTTCCCCCGCCGGCTCGTCTGGTGGGTGTCGTGGAGCCTCCGGATGCAGCCCAGAACCTCGGGAAAGGGGCGGTTCAGGTCGAAGTCAAGGTCATAGGTGTTCGGGAACCGGTAATAGATTCTGCGCATCAAGTAGGTATGAGCGTTCCGGAGGGTAAAAAAGGATGGGTTGTTTTACTCGAGAAGGACGGCGTGCGCCTTCCTCGAGGGAAGTCGCCGGGTCCTTCTTATTCAATAAGGACGGCGTTCACGACCCCGTCCTGGGCCGGCCGGGAGAGCACCCGGGCCTTCCCGAGCTCGGTCTTGATGATGGCCCCGCGGGTGAGGATGTTCCGCCTCATGTAGTTGGGGTCGGCCCGGTTCTCTACCACCGTTTCGATCTTCGCCTTCCTCGTCTGGCCGGTGGCGGGCACCGAGACGTTGGCAAACTGCGTCCTGAGCGCCCGGACCTTGAGGTTTCCGCCCCTCGTCCGGATGAGCCGGGTCCGGACCTCCCCGAGGGTGGTGTCCGCCGCCGCCCTCCCGATCTCGAACCGCTTCTTCCGCCGGGAGATGCGGTACCGCTTCCCGCTCTCCCTCCGAACCGATCTTCCCTGCCAGAGTATGAGAATCACCCTCCCGCGTCTTTGAATTTCACGTCTGGGTTCATAAATATGGGGACCGAGATTATTAAACCCTTTGGTCAGGAGAGGATGGCCTCGAGGAGCGGCCCGACCCCCTCGCCGGTCTTCAGGTTCGTCCGGAAGACCGGCATCTTCGGGTTGTACCGGTGCATATCCGTCTCCATCCGGTCCAGGTTCGCCCCCACGAGGGGTGCGAGGTCCACCTTGTTGATCACCCCGATGGTCCCGTCCCGGAAGATCATGGGATGCTTGTTCACCACGTCGTCCCCCTCGGTGGAGGAGACGATCACGATCCGCTTCTCTGCCCCCAGCCGGAAGTCCGTCGGGCAGACCATGTTCCCGACGTTCTCGATGAAGAGGAGGTCGATCCGGTCGAGGGGCAGGTCCTCGATGGCATGCTCCACGAGATGGGCGTCCAGGTGGCATTCCTTCCCGGTGTTCGCGTTCACCGCGGGGATCCCGAGGGCCACGATACGCCGGAAGTCATCGTCCCCGTACACGTCGCCCGCGATGGCCCCGGCCCGGAGCCCCCGCGCGACGAGCAGGGGGACCATCCGTTCGATGAGGGCCGTCTTCCCCGAACCGATGGCACCCAGGAGATCGAAGGCCCGCACGCCATGCTCCCTCAGGTGGGCCGCGTTGGCATCGGCGATGCGGTTATTGGCCCCGTAGATGTCCTTCTCGATCCGGAGATCGATGTGGTGCATGCTCACCTATGGATCCTGATGCTGTTTGTATCTATCGTTGGAGGCAATGCCAGGGTTTCAGGAGTCAAGAAAAAATGAGGCGGTTATCCCCGACCCCTTATGCAAGAAAAGGATTTTACCGGTTCAGAGTACGTCCCCGCCCTTCCGGATCATCCAGTCCACGGAGTCGTCCCGGCAGATGTCCCACTCGCGGACCCGGGTCATCATGTAGGATCCCAGGAAATGATACCGTGAACGCATGAGGGCACGGAGTTCGCCATCCGTCAGTTTTTCGAGGTTGGCCATGCTGAAGCCCCCTATCTTTTAGTTTGCATTATTTATATTTATAACCTTCTATTTGTATTCAGTACATATTCTTGTCTGTTAATGAAATAAGCATATATAATATATTAATTATGGTTTTCCTCCCTGTATTGAGACCTGATTAATGTCTCGGGGGCCCATTGCTGCCAACCGGCCACCTGGCCCTGATATCCCTGACGGGGTGGCGTGGTAGGGAACAAGGTTTCACTGCATGAAACCTGTTTATAGGTTCACCGTCAATAT